>JASFTU010000309.1:0-4177 GCA_050050635.1 Candidatus Brocadiaceae bacterium | reverse complement strand
GTAGGCGAAGGCGATCATGGCGGGGTGGAAGTCGTGGTCGGTGTGGATGATGCCGAAGTTGCCGCACGTGCCCAGGTTCATCTGGATGTCGCCGTCCTCGATGGCCCCGCCGCCGACCCAGCCCGCGTTGCAGTCCACCTGCCCGGCGGCGACGGGCGTGCCGGCGGCCAGGCCGGCCTCATCTGCGGCCCGAGGGGTCACTTCGCCCACCAACTCCTCGCACCGGTAGAGGGGCGGGAACATCTCGGCCGGTATGCCGATCGCGTCCAGGATATCCTGCTCGAAGCGCCGCTCCACCAGGTTGTAGGCGACGCCGTAGAACCCCGCCCCCGAGTAATGGCACGTGAACTCACCGGTCAGCTTCAGGGTGATATACCCGTCGATGGTCAGTGCCTTGTGGATACGCCCGAAGGACTCCGGGCGGTTGTCCTTCTCCCACATCAGCTTGACGATGGCGGGGTGGTCTTCAAGGCGGTTCTTGGTGACCTCGAAGATGCGCTCCTGGCCGATGTTCTCCAGCAGCCACTCCACCTGGGCGGTGGCCCGCTTGTCCATCAGGTTGTAGGCATTGTGGATCGGCTGGTGGTCCTCGTCCACCATCACCAGGGAGGGCAGGGCGGAGGAGGCCGCGATGCACCGGATCTCGCCCGGCTCTACACCCGCTTCACCAATGGCTTGCTTGATGATCCGGCAGGCGATCTCCCAGTAGAGGTGGGGATCGTGTTCTGACCACCCGGGGTGAGGTGTGAGGACCGGATACTCCTCGAACGCGTAGCCGAGGACCTTGCCGCCGGTATCGATGATGGTGGTCTTGGCGCCACCGGTGCCGTAGTCGAGGCCCAGCAGGTAGTCGGCCATTCCCTGTCTCCTCGAGTGACCGTATACGGTGTCCCGCAGAACGGATACGGGACGGAGGGGCTTCACTATACCGGAACGGCTGCATGGCTTCACGCCAAAACGGCGGCGTTGTGCAGGCCGGCGACTGGAATGCAATCCGCGCCGGCTCGCGTTAGAATCAATGGGAGACACCCCCTGTCAGCAGGGGCGTGAACGTGCGTCGTCCGGGGAGGAGACCAGATGGAGAACTCACAGGTCGCCGACATCTTCGACGAGATCGCCGACCTGTTGGAGCTGCAGGAGGCCAACGAGTTCCGCATAAGGTCCTATCGCAACGCCGCCCGAACGGTCCGCGACCTCTCGCAGCGCCTGGAGGACCTGGTGGAGGACGGAAAGGAGCTGACCGACCTGCCCAACATCGGGGACAGCACGGCCGGGAAGATCCGGCAGATACTCGAGACGGGCACGTGCGACCGGCTGGAGAAGCTCCGCCGGGAGCTGCCCGGCGAGCTGCCGGAACTCATGAGGGTGCCGCAGCTCGGCCCCCGCCGGGCCATGAAGCTCTACCGCGCGCTGGGAGTCGAGAGCCTGGAAGACCTCCGCAAGGTGTGCGAGGAACACCGCGTGCGCGAGGTGGAGGGGCTGGGCGAGAAGAGCGAACAGAAGATCCTGGCCGGCATCCAGCGGCTGGAGGCCGTCGCGGGGCGGTTCCTCCTGCGGGATGCCGCCGACCACGTGGAGGCGCTGGAGCGGCACCTGAGGGACCTCAGCAGCGTCCAGCGGTGGGAAATCGCCGGCAGCTTCAGGCGCCGGAAGGAGACGATCGGCGACCTGGACGTGCTTGTGCTGGCCGACGACCGCGCTGAGGCGACGGACCAGATCCTGGACTACGGCCCGATCGAGGAGGTGCTGAGCCGCGGCGAGGAGCGTGTGAGCGTGCGGCTCGACAGCGGACTCCAGATAGACTTCCGGTTCTTCGAGCCGGAAGCCTTCGGCGCCGCGTTGATGTACTTCACCGGCTCGAAAGCCCACAACATCGCCGTTCGACAGCTCGCCGTCGACAGGGACTGGAAGCTCAATGAGTACGGGCTGTTCAAGGACGACAGCCTGCTGGCCGGAAAGACGGAGGAGGCCATCTACCATCGCCTCAACATGGCGTGGGTCCCTCCCGAGTTGCGTGAGGACCGGGGCGAGGTGCAGGCCGCGGCGAACGGCGAGTTGCCCGAGCTGATCGAGCTGGACGACATCCGCGGCGACTTCCAGGCACACACGGACGCCACCGACGGCGCCGCCACGCTGAAGGAAATGGCCGAAGCGGCGCGGGAGCTGGGTTACCACTACCTGGCCATAACCGACCATTCCCAGCGCGTGACCGTGGCGGGGGGCCTGGACGAGGACGGCACGCGGAGACAGGCGGATGCGATCCGGGAGCTGGACGCATCCCTGGATGACCTCTGGCTGATGGCCGGCATCGAGGTGGACGTCCTCAAGGACGGCAGCCTCGATCTGGACGAGGACGTCCTGGCGGAGCTGGACTGGGTCGTGGCAAGCGTGCACTACAATCGTGACATGAGCGAGGAGGATATGAGCGAGCGTCTCCTGTCGGCTATCGGCAGCGGCGTGGTGCACTGCCTGGGTCATCCGACGGGCCGGATCATCGGCGAGCGTGAGCCGATCAGCTTCGACGTGGATAGGGTGCTGGAGGCATGCCGTGACTGCGGCGTCTGGGTGGAGATCAACGCCTACCCCGACCGCCTCGACTTGCCCGACACCTACTGCAAAGGGGCCGCCGAGGCCGGCGTCCAGTTCACCATCTCCACCGACGCCCACAAGCGTTCGGACCTCCAGTTCATGCGCTTCGGCGTGGACACGGCCCGCCGGGGATGGCTCGAGAAGAAGGACGTGCTCAACACGCGCACCGTCAAGCAACTACGGAAAGCGATCCAGAGGGGGTGAGCCGTGCCTGAGGGCGACGACATCAAAAACGAAGTGGAGCAGATGTCGAAGGACGAGGCAGAGCAGCGCGCCGAGGAACTTCGCGACGAGATCGAGCACCACAACTACCGCTACTACGTCCTGGACGACCCGGAGATCTCCGACGCGGAGTACGACCAGCTCAGGCGGGAGCTGGAGGCGATCGAGGAACGCTTCCCCGACCTGATCACGCCCGACAGCCCCACGCAGCGCGTCGGGGCCGAGCCGCTGGACGAGCTGGGCACCGTGCAGCACGAGAGCCCCATGCTCAGCCTCCAGTCCATCCGCGAGGAAGAGGAGTTCCGCCACTTCTGCCAGACGTGCCGCCAGGAGCTGGACGGGGACAGCGTCGCGCTGGTCGGCGAACCGAAGTACGACGGCGTCAGCGTGGAGCTTGTCTACGAGAGCGGCCGGCTGCGCACCGCCGCCACGCGGGGCGACGGGCGGACCGGCGAGGACGTCACCGCGAACGTGAAGACCATCAACGAGGTGCTGCTGCGGCTGCGGGAGGACGGGGCGTCCATCCCCGAGCACCTGGTCGTGCGGGGTGAAGTGTACATGGACAAAGGGGAGTTCGAGGAGTTCAACCGCCAGCGGGAGGAGCAGGGGGAGAAGAGCTTTGCCAACCCCCGCAATGCGGCCGCCGGCAGCCTCCGGCAGCTCGACCCCAACGTCACCGCCGGCCGCCCGCTGCGGATCTTCTTCTGGGAAGTCGCCCCGTCCTCCAGTGAACGGCCCGACTCCCACTGGGAGTGTCTCCAGCTCATGAAGGAGATGGGCCTGAAGATCAATCCCCGGAGCACGCGGTTCGAATCCGTGGACGAGGCCGTCCAATGGTTCGGGGACATTGCCGAGGGGCGCGAGGATCTGCCCTACGAGATAGACGGTTGCGTGTTCAAGATCGACAGCCTGATCGACCATGAAACGCTCGGGATGCGGGCTGCCAACCCGCGCTGGGCGGTCGCGTGGAAGTTCCCCCCGCGCCAGAAGACCACCAGGATCGAGGACATCACGGCCAACGTGGGTCGCACCGGAGCACTCACCCCCGTCGCCTCACTCGAGCCCGTGCACATCGGCGGGGTGGAGGTCTCGAACGTATCGCTGCACAATCAGGACGAGATCGATCGGAAGGACATCCGCATCGGCGACGTGGTGGTCGTCGAGCGCGCCGGCGACGTGATACCGCACGTGGTGAAGGTCGTCACGGACAAACGCACGGGCGACGAACGGAAGTACCGCTTGCCCGACACCTGCCCCGTCTGCGGGGGAGAGATCTCCCGCCCGGAAGGGGAGGCGATAGCCCGCTGCACCAACGCCTCCTGCCCGGCTCAGGTGAAGGAGAGACTGATCCATTTCGGCTCGAAGG
>JASFTU010000308.1:0-4191 GCA_050050635.1 Candidatus Brocadiaceae bacterium | reverse complement strand
CTCGCGATACACCTGCCCGAACACCCAGGCGGCGTCCTCATCGCCTGCCAGCCAGCGGATGGAGTTCACCAGGTGGCTGCCGTCCCCCAGCATGTCGCCCGCGCACGTGCCCCTGATGAGGTACACGTCGCCGATCGCCCCCTCCTCGGTCAGCCGTCGCATGCCGACCAGATCCGGGCCCATCCTGCGCTGATGATTGACGATGAGCGCGACGCCGTGTTCGCGGCAGGACTCGACCATGGCCCGGCCGTCCCTCAGGCAGGTGGCCATGGGCTTCTCGCAACAGATGCCGCGCACTCCCGCCTCCGCTGCCCGGACGGTGGGCTCGACATGGGAGGATCCGGGCGTCGCGATCACGGCGATGTCCGGCTCCTCGCTGGAGAGCATCTCGCCGAGGTCGGCGTACGACTGTGCCTCGGGAAGCTCCTCCGCCAGGTCGCGCGCAGCGTTCCGGTCCAGGTCGGTCGCTCCGACGATCTGGTACTCGCCTGTCTCCAGGAGGGTCCGTGCATGCCTGTGACCCATTCGCCCGCAGCCACAAATGACCGTCCGCAGGAGCTGCTTCTGGTCACTCACGTGGTCTCCTCCTCCAGGCTCCGCACGAAGGCGAGGGTCTTCTCCAGGCACTCGGCGTGGGTCATCTCCGGCGGCGAGAACATCTCGATCTCCATCACCAGCCGGTCGGGCCGGGGCGCCACCTCCAGCAGATGCGTGTAGGCCCTGCGGAGGGGCACGTCTCCCTCCCCCATGGCGCAGTTCTTCAGCGCGACTCCGCGCGGCTTGCGCTGGCCGATCAGCACCCGCTCGTCACGCCAGTGGGTGGCGATCACGTGGGGCGCGACGGTCTCGAAGGCCGGCCAGAACCGCTCGCCTGCCCAGTAGATGTTCGCCGTGTCGAGGTGAACGAACAGATGGGGCGTCCGCTCGCACATCTCGGCGAACTCGTGGCAATAGAAGTCCCCCTGGTTGTTGATGCCGAGCGGCATCCCCATCTGGTGGCACGCCGCCGCCAGGGGTCGGAGCCGGGTGCAGAGCCGTTCGATCTTCTCTTCCACCGGCACTGACCTGTCGAAGCGGTGACCGGCCCGGGCGTTCGTGAACACGCACCAGGCGCGCAGCATCGGTCCATAGCGCTGCAGCCCCTCGCAGATCTCCTCGGTCGCGCTCCGTGCCTCGTCCTCGCCGGCGTTCACGTAATCGTAGCCAACGTAGGGCGTCAGGTGGAGGTCATTCTCTTCGAGGAACTCGCCCAGTCGTGCGCGCTCCCCTTCGGGCAGCGCCGCGACGTCCTCCAGCGGGACCCCGGTCTCCTGCAGGCCGTGGGCCAGCAGGAACTTCAGTTTGGCGTACAGCTCATCATCATCCCGAGCCAGAAACTCCGGGTACCAACCGTTCGCGTATCCCCACAGCACGTGTATGACTCCACTGGGTCAGCAGTCATGCGGCGACCATCTGGAATCGGGCTCACCCGCGGACGTAACGCTGTCCGCTGACCTGCCGGATCAGGCCGCGAATTTCCAGCGTGAGAAGGATACTGGATACGATGGAAAGGGCAAGTTCCGTCCGGGCGACAATCTCGTCGATGTGCACTGCGGAGGTGCCGACCAGGTCGTAGATCTGCTGTTCCCTCTGGTTGAGAGCCAGCACGCGGGGGTCCTCCACCAGGCGGGCCGGTGCATCGGCCTGTTCGGGTGTGGGCAACTCGACGGGCCGGCTCAACGGGCCGAGGCCCTCCACCACGTCCCGCGCCCGCTCCACGAGGACGGCGCCGTCCCGGATCAGTTTGTGACAGCCGCGACTGGTCGGGCTGTCTACGTTGCCCGGCACGGCGAACACGGATCGCCCCTGCTCACCGGCGTGCCGGGCCGTGATGAGGCTGCCGCTGCGGGAGGCGGCCTCCAGCACGACGACCCCGAGTGAGAGGCCACTTATGATGCGATTCCTCGGGGGGAAGTTGGCCGCCCGGGGCGGCGTCTCCATCGGCAACTCACTGAGCAACGCACCGCTGGAGACGATCTCCTCGGCGAGTTCCATTCGGCGAGGAGGCAAGGGGTGCGCCAGCCCCTGGCCGAGCACTGCCAGCGTTCGTCCGCGTGCCCGCAGAGCCCCGCGATGCGCCGCCGAATCAATGCCGCGTGCCAGGCCGCTGACTATCGTGAGGCCCATGGACGCCAGGTCGGCGGCCATCCGCCGGGCCTGCGCACGCCCGTACTCCGAGCAGCGTCTGGAGCCCACCATGGCCATCGCCAGCCCGTCCTCCGGCAGATAATCGCCCTTGACGCGCAGAAGCGCGGGTGCGGAGCTGTCCAGGTGGATGAGCGGCTCCGGATACTCCTCCGAGAAGGAGGGCACCAACCGCACGCGGTGCCTCTCCATCAGCTCCAGTTCCCGCTCCACGTCGCCTTCGGACGGCCCCCGGCGAATGGCTTCCGCCACTTCCAGGCCGACGCCGGGCACGGCCCGCAGCTCCTCAGTAGGGGCGGTCAGCGCGTCGGCGGCCGAGCCGAAGTGCTCCACCAGGGCGTGGATGGCGCCGTTGCCGACCCCCTCACACAGGGACAGCTTCAGGCATGCCAGGGTCTGTTCTTTGTGCAGGGACATCTCTGTCGCCAGAAGAACGACGCGAGCGGGAGTTACGACGCAGAGCGCCGAACGGGGCACATTATTCGGGAGAGGAGCGGCGAAAGCAAGCGGGCTCGAGCCGGAGCGACGGCGTTGAACGCCGGAGGAGGGCGGCCTATACTCACGGGTGTCCGCCCTACCCGCCGCCGGGAGAGCGTCGCGTGGTCGGAGGAACGATAACTGGAGCGGCCGGTTACGTCGCACTGGAGGAGGCCCTGGCCGGCGACCTGGCTGCCCTCCAGCCCCGCTGGGGCACCGGCATCTGGGTCCTCGTCCCGACCAACCTCCTCGCGCTGCACCTGCAGCGCACCGTAGCTCGTCGGCTCGACGGCATCGGTGGGGTGCAGTTCCTCACGCTGAAAGATGCGGCGCGGCGCGTGGCACTGTCTGACATTGCGGCCGACGGCGGCCGGTTCCTGCCCGATGGAGCGGCGGAACTGGCACTGCAGCGGTTCCTGGACGAGGCACACCCCGGCTCCTACTTCGCCCGCTTTCGGCCCTTCCGCAACTCGGCCTGGGCGATGCTCCGTGCGCTGGTGATTCTGCAGAACAGCCTGTGGACTCCGGCGGACCTGCGCGAGGCGTCCGGCAGGGCTCCCTTCCGCGACGGGACCGCGCCGCGGCGACTGCAGGAACTGGCGGGCCTGTGGGAGAAGCTGAAGGCCTGGAAGGCGGAGAACGCCCTCCTCGACCCGGATGACCTCATCCTGGAGGCGGGCAGGGCGGACCGGGAGGCGGCCGAGGAGCCGGAGGTGCTCCTGCTCTACGGATTCTACGACTTCACCCCCGCTCAGCGGAGGATGGTCGGGCGCCTGGCCCACCTGGCCGAAGGGTGCTCGGCGTACCTGCTGTGGCTGGAGGAGGAGGGTGCCCCGGGGCCGGGATTCGAGTACGCGGCGCCCACTGTGGAATGGCTGCGGGAAGAGGTGGGGCTGAGCCAGACGCGGCTGCTCAACTCCTCTTCGGAGACTGCGGGCTCGGATCTGTCCCGGCTGGTCGGCAACTTGTTCGAGGAATGGCCGGTCGAGGGAGAGGAAGCGGTGAGCCGACGGCTGGAGGAGGCCGAGGTCGATGAGTCGATCCGCATCCTGAGCTGCCCCGGCGAGGAAGCCGAGGCCGTCGAGATGGTCCGTGAAGTGCTCAGAAGCTCACAGGGGGCGGATGCGTCGCCTGAGATCGGCATCCTGCTGCGCGACGCCGAGACCACCGCGGGCCTGCTGGAGGAGGCCCTCGACAGGGCGGAGGTGCAATGGTTCGTCCGGGAGGGCCTCCCGCCGGCCGCGACGGTTGCCGGCCGCGTGGCGCTGGGCCTGCTGGACGTGGCTGCCGGCGAAGCCCGCCGGGGCGACATCGTCGCTTTCTGCGCTCTGGCCGAGGTCGACTGGCCGGAAGGCCTCAGTCCGGTCGCCCTGGACAGGCTGTCGCGCGAGTCGGGCATCGTCAAGGGTCCGGAAAGCTGGCAGGAGCTTCTGAAGGCACGGGCGGCGCGCCTTTCCGAGGAGGCCGAACACGCCGAGGACGAGGAGCAGCGGCAGGCACTCGTCCGTGACACGCAACTATGCCAGCTTG
>JASFTU010000307.1:0-4192 GCA_050050635.1 Candidatus Brocadiaceae bacterium | reverse complement strand
AGGCCAGGGCAGCAGCCCGTGCGCAGCAGAGGGTGGCGCTGGGCGGGAGATATCGCAGATTAGCCGCAAGGCGGTGGGGCAGTGGTCGCCGCAGGAGTCCATGACCGCAACCGCGCCCATCGGGAAGATGTTCCTCATCGCGGTGAGAGACGACGGGACTTGCATCTCTCCTGGGCGCCCTGCGGGCTACGATTTGCCGCCAGGTTCGGTCGCGGCTGATCTGTCGGATGCCGATTCGTTGGTCTGTATCCATGAGACCGCCACGAAGGTGGGAGAATACGTAGAGAAGACCTGGCTTCCATTGTCGAGGAGGGAGTTCTACGGCGCGTACGTGTACACGCTGAAGGTCTGGGTCGTGGACGTTGATAGCAGCGAGGTAATTGCCTACCGGGGTTTTGAGGCTCCCCCGCCGCCGCGTGAGTCGGAGGCAACCCGTCTGCCCTACAGCGACACATGGTTCGGACAGCAAGGGATAGTGCCGAAGGAAGAGGCAACTACCTGGCTATAGCGTGGCTGTCGCTACTGAACGGCGCAATGCCGGTGCCATACGGTCACCTTCCCTCCCGTCGTACTCGCCGATCGGCTTCTGGCCGGCCGCGGCGTCGTGTCCACGCACCGGCGTGCGGAGGAGGGGATGGAGGCGGCGACGGGATTCGAACCCGTGAATGACGGTTTTGCAAACCGTTGCCTTGGTCCACTTGGCTACGCCGCCTCCGGGCAGGTAAGCGAGTATACGGTATAACCCCCGACGCTGCAACCAGCCCCCGCCCCGCTCGGGCCTCAGCACGTGACCCGTCGGGGCATTCCCGCCCCGCTCCGACGGCCCGTCGGTGTGCCAGGCCGGAATTGTCGTGAACCTCGCCAGCCGGAAAGTGCACTAAGTAGGTCAACATTGTCCCGTATCCGCGAGGCGATACACCTTGTCCTTCCGTGCCGTCACAGCGCTCGTTCTTCTGATCCTTGCCGGAGGGTGCGCCGGCGCCGGCCGGCGTTCGCCGCATGCCCCGGCCGCCGCTCCCCTTCCGCCGGTTCCTCTCTCTGCCGACGCCGCTCCCCGTGGGTCTCAGCGGGAGAGTCGGACCCCGGCTCGCCCGATGCCGAACCTGGAGGAGGGTGCCGGACCGGAGGACTACCTGGCGTACGCCGCTCTGAACAACCCCGGCCTGGAAGCCGCGTTCCACCGCTGGCGGGCGGCCCTCGAACGCGTTCCGCAGGCGGAGGCGCCCCCGGAGCCCCGGCTCACCTACGCCTACTTCATACGCGAGGTGGAGACGCGGGTCGGTCCGCAGCAGCACCGCCTGGGACTCTCGCAGAGACTCCCCTGGTTCGGCAAGCTGGACCTGCGCGGCCGGGCTGCCCGGGAGGCAGCCGAGTCGGCCCGGCAGCACTACGAGGCGCGGAAGCTGGGGCTCTTCTATGCGGTCAGGGACGCGTACTTCGAGCACTACTACGTGAACGAGGCGATAGGGCTCGTCCGCGCGCAACGCGACCTGCTGGAGTACCTGGAGGGCGTCGTGCGGGCCCGCTATCGCACGGCCCAGGCGGCGCACGCGGACCTGGTGAGGGCACAGGTGGAACTGGCAAGCATGGAGGACCGCCTGCAGGCCCTCCGGGAGCTTGCGGCCCCCGTCGCGGCCCGGCTCAACGCCGCTCTGAACCGTCCCCTGGAGGCGGAGCTGCCGGTGCCCGGGGAGCTCCCGCACGAACGCATCGCCGCACCCGATGCCGAGGTGCTCCGATGGGTGGCGGAAGGCAACCCGGACCTGCGGGCGCTCGCCCACGAGGCGGCCCGCCGGGCAGACGAGGTCCGGCTTGCACGGAAGGACTTCTGGCCGGACCTGACGGTCGGCGTGGACTGGGTCCAGACGGGGGACCCGATCGCCGACACCCGGGACGCCGGCAAGGACCCTATCATCGCCATGGTCTCGGTCAACCTGCCGATCTGGCGGGAGAAGCTGAACGCGCGCGTTCGGGAGGCCGGGGCCCGCCGCCTTGCCATCCTCAGGGAAAGCAAGGAGCGCGAGAACGATCTGCTGGCGCGGGCCCGCATGGTTCTCTACGAGGTCCGCGACGCCGAGCGCCGGGTGGACCTCTACGAGAACGTCCTCATGCCGAAGACACGTCAATCGCTGAAGGCGTCGGAGGCCGCGTATCGGACCGGCGCCGGCACTTTCTTGGACCTGGTGGAAGCGGCGCGAGTGCTCCTGGAGTTCGCCCTGGCCCGCCAGCGGGCGATCACCGACCACGCTCAGCGTCTTGCCGAACTGGAGATGCTGGCCGGGCGCGCCGTGCCCCGCGCCGCGACCGCCGCACTACGGGAAGGGGAGAAGCCATGAAGGCTCTCTTGACCACAGCAGCATTGTGCGCGCTCCTCCTGGGCGCGCTCATCGTCCTTACCGGTTGCCGGGCAAGCCACTACGACCATCACGACGGGCACCACGGCACGGGAACCGTCCAGCCCGGCATGGCAGGTCACCACGCCGAGATGCAGCCGGGCGAAGTGCCCCACGCCGCCGGTTCGGCGTCCGGCGAACAGCAGTACTGCCCGGTGATGGGCGGCCGGATCAACGAGAACCTGTACGTCGACCACGGAGGCCGGCGCATCTACTTCTGCTGCGCGGGGTGCATTGAGCGCTTCCGGCAGGATCCGGAGGAGTACCTCGGCAAGCTCGACGAGCACAAGAACGACGGCTGAGGCGCATCGTCCGCCAGCGGGAGCAGTGACCGATGAAGCGTGCACTGAAGCGGTGGGGGCTGCGCGGGGGAGTGGCCGTGGCCGTCCTTGCGGCGGGGGCCGTCGGGTACGTCCTGCGCGCTCCCGCGCCGGCTGAGCCTGGAGGGGAGCCCGCGCCGGTTGTCGCGGCCGAAGAGGAACCGCAGGCCGAGTGGTGGACCTGCTCCATGCACCCGCACATCCGCAAGCCGGAGTCCGGGCTCTGCCCGATCTGCAAGATGCCCCTCATCCCGCTGCAGGGGCGCCAGGACGAGCCGGAGTCCGGTCTGCGCCGGTTCGCCACCACGGCGGCCGGTGCCGCCCTGATGGAGATCCAGGCCGCCCCGGTCGAGCGACGGTTCGTCCAGGCCCGGGTGCGCCTGGTGGGCAAGGTCTCACTCGACGAAGGCCGGGTCCGCCATATCACCGCCTGGGTCGGCGGGCGCATCGAGCGGCTTTACGCAGACTTCACGGGCACGACCGTCCGCGCGGGCGACCACATGGTCGAGCTCTACAGCCCGGAGCTGATCGCCGCCCAGGAGGAGCTGCTCCAGGCACACCGGACGGCACGGCGGATGGAGGACGGCGGCGGAGCATCGGTCCTCGGGAGCGCGGCGAACACGGTCGAGGCGGCGCGTGAGAAGCTGCGCCTGCTGGGCCTCTCGCCCGACCAGATCCGGACACTCCAGCAGGACGGCGACGTCGGCGACCGGCTCGCCATCCACGCGCCCATCGGCGGCACCGTCGTCGAAATCCATGCCCGGGAGGGGGAGTACCTCCAGACCGGAGCACGTATCTACACGATCGCCGACCTGCGTAGCCTCTGGGTCAAGCTCGAAGCGTACGAGGCCGATCTGCAGTGGCTTCGCTATGGCCAGCAGGTCACGTTCACGACGGAGGCCTACCCCGGCGAGACGTTCCTCGGACGCATCGCCTTCATCTCGCCGGTGGTCGATCCCGCGACCCGCACGGTGAAGGTCCGCGTGAACCTGCCCAATCCGGAGGGCAGGCTGAAGCCGGACATGCTGGTGCGGGGCATCGCCCAGGCAACGGCCGCGTCCGGCGGGCGGGTGGTGGCGCCGGGCCTGGCCGGCAAGTGGATATCGCCCATGCACCCCGAGATCGTCAAGGACGCCCCCGGCCGGTGCGACATCTGCGGGATGGACCTGGTGCCCGCCGAGCAACTGGGTTACGCGGCCGCCGGCCCGGCGGAAGCGACCCCGCCGCTGGTCGTCCCCGCCTCGGCCGTTCTGGTTACCGGAACGCGCGCCGTCGTGTACGTCGAAGACCCCGACGCCGAACGGCCGACGTTCGAGGGAAGGGAGGTAGTCCTTGGACCGCGCGCCGGCGACCACTACATCATCGAACACGGGCTGAGCGAGGGCGAACGGGTCGTGGTGCGCGGCAACTTCAAGATAGACAGCGCCCTGCAGATCCGCGCCAGGCCCAGCATGATGGCGCCCGAGCCGGGGGCCGCGG
>JASFTU010000306.1:0-4195 GCA_050050635.1 Candidatus Brocadiaceae bacterium | reverse complement strand
GGCGCGGCTGTGGCCGCCCTCCCGCGTGCGCGAGAACCCGTCGTCGCATCGGTCGAACTCAACGCCCCGCTCGACGAGCTCCTCGATCCTCTGGGGGGCCTCCCCGGTGACGACCCGCGCCGCCTCCTCATCGCAGAGGCCACAGCCCGCCTCCAGGGTGTCACGGAAGTGCTGCTCGGGGTCGTCTTCCGGCCCGGTTGCCGCGGCTATTCCCCCCTGCGCCTCGGCCGTGCTGCCGCCCCCCAACTCGCCCTTGCTAACGACCAGTACGGAGGCTTCCCCGGGCAGTGCGAGGGCCGCACTCAGGCCCGCCACGCCACTGCCCAGCACCAGCACGTCGGTGAAGACCTGCGGGATGTTGTGGCTGCTGAAATGAACCAGGTACCGACGCAGCCGGAGTGGTTTGCGCATCATTCCTCGGAGAGCGTCCTGTAGTACTGGTTGACAATCTCCCGGTAACGCGGCGACAGGCGGTCCATGACGCCCTCGAAGCGGCTGCGCAGCTCGTCCGGCTTCGGCCTCCCGGGCGGCTCGTCCGCCAGGGCAAAGCCCGATTCCGCACGTCCCGTGCGCATCACCTGCCCCGGCTCCAGCGGCTCAACAGGCGCTTCCACGGGTGCCGGTTCCCCGGTCGTCGGCGGCCGGCGACGCCTGTACTCCTCTATGAACTCGCGCAGCTCGCGCCGGTTCGTGCCCAGATCCTCCAGGAGTTCATCCGGAAGCTCGTCGGCCTCGAGCATGCGCTCCAGCTCCGCCACGTCCCGGCCGAAGTTGCCCTCAGGCAGAGCCCGCTCGGGCGGTCCCTCTCCCGGCGGCGCGCTGACGCCTTCCCCCCGGGCACCGGCGGCGCCGGCGGGAGCCCGCTCTGCCGAGCCAGACGACGAGCCCGCCGTGGGTGAGGCAGCGGCTCCGCCGCCCCCGGGTTCTACGCCCTGACCTCCGGTCTGCTCTCCCTGGCCTTCCGCGGGTGCACCGCCGGTGTCCCCGGCGCCCTGTCCGGCTCCTGCGCCGCCCGGACACGTTCCGCCCCCGTCACAGGTGCTGGAGCCACATTTGGGACATGGCTCGGAGTCCTCGCGCTGCTCCTTCGGTTCCTCCGGTCGGGCCGGCCGGGGAGCGCCCTGGGCTTCATCCGTTTGGGCCCCCGCTCTGCGCTGCGGGGGTTCGCCCTCGGCGGCTTCGCCTTCCCGGGCCTGCTGCTGGCGGGCTTCCGGCCGCTGCGACGCCTCCTCGTCGCGGGCGGCGTCTGCCTCCTCCCTCGCCTGACGCAGCCTCTCCAGCACCTCTCGGAGCCTGCTCCGGCGTTGATCGCGCTCGGCGGGCGGCCGAGCGTCTCGGGCCGGCGGCTCGGGACGCTCTGCACCGCGCGCATCCGCGGGCCGAGGCCGCCGCTCGGGCCCGGGGATGACGATCCGACGGGCCTCCGAGCGGACCCTGTGCGGCACCTCGGGCCGGTTGTCTTCCACCTCCACGTAGTAGGTAAGAGTCTGCCCGGGGCTGACGGTCACCGTCGAGAGATCCCACTCGTAGACGGCCCGTTCCACCTTCCGTGGCAGGTCCTGCGCAATCGTCACCGGCGCTCCGAAGAACCCGCCGACGCCGTGGCGGAGCCGCACGCGGGAGATGCCGAAGTCGTCCGACGCGCTGTAGATCACGCGAACGGTAGCCGAGGGCGCCATCTGCACCCCGTCCGGCGGTCCCTTCAGCTCCACCGCGGGCGGCTGATCCTCGCGGCAGGTGATGTCGTACTCGATCGGGGAGCTGTTCCGGAAGACCTTCCCGTTCGGATAGGGAACACTCTCGAAGTGCACGGAGTACGCATCGGAACGCAGCACGTCGAACTCGGTGCGCAACGGGTTCCCGCCGCGGGCGGCGTCCAGGACGGCGCGCCGGCCCGACCGAAAAGCCAGGTGCCCTCTGGCCGGGGGCAAGGTCGCCCACGCCCGGAACCGGACCTCGCTCCCCTTGACGGCCTCGAAGCTCCCCTCCTCCAGCGTCCGCAAGGGGAGACCCGTGTAGTCGGGAGGATTCACCTCCAGGCGCACCCTCTCCACCACGGGCTTCGGCAGCACGCTGATGAGGAACCTGTCGCTGCGCGTGTCTCCGGCCACGATGTGATAGGTGCCGTCCTCCAGCAGCGGCGGGAAAGTGGTGCGCCAAGTCGAAGCACTTGCTCTGGAGAGCAGCATGCGGCGTCGCTCGAAGCTCGTCCCGCTCCAGACGGCATGCACGCTTTCCGGCAGGAGACCTTCCGCCCGCACACGCAGCTCGGGTTGCGAGCCGCGCATCACGTAGATGTCACCCGGTTCCACCTCCGCCAGCCGGGTCGCAGTGGGGGGGAGGATGTCCGCCCGGGGCATGAACAGGCGGGCGAGGCTGACCCCTGCGCTCTTCGGAGAGAGAGCCGTGTAGAGGACGAACGTCACCAGGACCACCGTCACGGCCAGCGCGACCCGCACGTACGGCGTCGAGTCCACGGCCACGCTGCCGTCCAGCCCCTTCACGTGCGGCGCCACCCGGCGGGCGAGCATCACCTTCAACTCCCGCGGGGTGCGGGCCTCGCCCCGTGTCTGGAGGTAACTGATCAGTGCATTGCCAAGCCCCGGCCGGTTCTCCTCGATGCATCGTGCGACGTACAACCGACCGATGCGCCGCACAAGGGGGTAGGCCGTGGCCATGAGAGCGGCGGCCCCGCACGCTGCGATGAATGCGCGGAAGAACGCCACCCGCCCCCACTTCTGGAGCACGAACAGATGATCCAGCAGAACGCCGCCGAACACCATGGCCGCCACCAGCAGGACCACCCACAGGTAACCCCAGCCGACCCGCCGCATGAGGACGGAGCGGCGCACGCCGTCAATCGCGGCGAGTATGGGGTCCCGGCGCCTCTCTTCTCTCTGCAGAAAACCCATTCCGCCCGGCACTCCGCACTCGTTGAGTTCCTTACTCCATTATAGTGCCCCTGGAGGCGCGGTTAAACGGGGCGGCACTCAGCCGACGTGGTGCTCGAAGAGCAGCACCGGCGCGAAGCCGATGCGGTCGGCACTGACACACCGGTAGGTGACCCCGCCCACCTCGCCCTCGAAGGCATCCCTGGCGTCTTCCCCGTGCAGGTGAGCGTAGACGCAGTGCCGGATCCCGGCCTCCCGGACCATCCTCGACAGCTCGGTCTCGCCGGAGGCGTTCCGCGGAGGGTAGTGGAACATGGCCACGGCCACCTCCCACTGCAAAGCGCCCAGGGCGTCCAGGGACAGCTTCAATCGCTGGATGGCCCGTTGCCAGTGCCGGTCATCGGTCTCGGGGTCGTACTCCGGATGCCCCGGCAGCAACCACGCCCGGATGCCGCAGACCCCCACGCCCCGTTCCACGGCCGCATCGAACCGTATAAGGTGCATGGACGGGCCGACGGCGGCCCGCACACGGCCCGGCCGGGAGAACCAGTAGTCATGGTTGCCGCGAATGACGTACTTGACCCCCGGCAGAGAGTCGATGAAGTCCAGGTCGGGACGGGCGTCCTGGAGCGTCATCGCCCAGCTCAGGTCGCCGCAGACCAGCACGACGTCGTCCGGCCCCACCACCTCGCGCCAGTTGCGCTCGATCTTGCGGGGATGGCCCGACCACTCCGGCCCGAAGATGTCCATCGGCTTCCCTCCCGAGAAGGAGAGGTGCAGGTCACCGATACCGAACACCTTCACGAGTGGCTGTCCTCCGTGCTCGAAGAACGCCGGCGGGTGGCAGAAGAGGCTGAACGATGCAGGCGGCGACGCCGGTTTGCCTACGCGCCGCGCGTCCTCTGGGAGGCGGTTTCCCGAGGCTACTCCCGGGGCTCTTCGCCGGCCTTCCGGCCGATGCCGCCGCGGGAAACAGTTATCTTGATGTCCTTATCCTGATCCACGCGCAACACGATGTCGTCCTCGTCGATCCGGACGATTCGCCCCTTGATGCCCCCGACGGTATAGACGTCGTCCCTGGGTCGCAGGCTGTCCAGCATTTCCTGCCGCTCCCTCTGACGCTTCTTCTGGGAACGGTTCATGAACCAGATGAACAGCACGAAGATAAGGACTATCGGCACGAACGGCATGATCCCTTCGATCAGACTCGGCTGCTGCTGGCCTGCCGACGTTCCTCCTGCCTCCGCCGCGAGCACTGCGATAGGGCCGATCAGGGCTCTGACCATCTCTGCTCTCCTTCGACG
>JASFTU010000305.1:0-4211 GCA_050050635.1 Candidatus Brocadiaceae bacterium | reverse complement strand
CGTCCTCCGCCAGGTTCTCACGCTCGTCCGGGTCTTCCTGCAGGTTGTACAGCTCGTGGGGGCCGTTGGGGTAGCGGTGCACGTACTTCCACTCGCGCGTCCGGATCATGCGGACGGGCCCGTACTCGTCGAAGACCACCACATCCTCGCGGACCTCGTCCGTCTGTCCGGTCCAGACCGGGACGAAGCTCCTGCCCGGGAGCCATTCGTCCTCCAGGGCCGGCATACCCAGGTAGTCGAGCAGCGTAGGGGCGAAGTCGTACTGGCTCATCAGGGCCTCGGTCACCCGCCCCGGGGACAGGCGCCCGGGGTGGCTGACGATGAAGGGCACCTTCACGGAGTTCTCGTACATGTTCAGCGGGAACGTGCCGTTACCCTTGCCCCAGAAGCCGTGGTGTCCGCAGGAGAACCCGTTGTCGCTGGTGAAGACCACCAGCGTCTTCTGCCGCAGGTTCAGTTCGGACAGGCGGTCCAGTATCCAGCCGACGTTCAGGTCCATGGCCGTCACGGCGGCGAAGTAGCCCTTCAGCGACTCGCGGTTGCCCAGGTGGCGGCGCATGTGCGGCCTGATCCAGGGATGGGCGGCCTCCTGAGGGCAGGACTTGAACGGGCAGTCCTCGTAGGACTCCACGATCTCCGGCGGATGTCCCGTCCACGGGGCGTGGGGGGCGTTGTAGTGGACGCTGAGGTAGAAGGGCTCCTCCCGGTGGGCTTCGATGAAGCGTATGGCCTCGTCGGTGATCACGTCCGTCAGGTATCCCGGTTGCACGTCCACCTTTCCGTCGCGGATCATCTCCGCGTCGTTGTAGTGGCTGGCTCCCTTGGGCAGGCAGAACCAGTGGCTGAGGCCGTGCTGAGCGCTCATGCTGTCCCCCAGGTGCCACTTGCCGCTCAGTCCGCAGACGTATCCGTTCTCCGCCAGAACGTCCGTGTAGCAGGTCAGGCCCTCGATGTAGCGGGCGGGATCGGGTGGCATGTTTCCCTCCCGCAGCCAGTCGTGCACGCCGTGGCGGGAGGGGATGGCGCCGGTCATGAGGCTGGCCCGGGCCGGCGAGCAGACCGGCGAGGTGCAGAAGAAGCTCTCGAACCGCAGCCCCGTGGCCGCCAGCCGGTCGATGTTGGGCGTGCGGATCTCCGAGTTGCCATAGCAGCCGGCTGCCCAGGGCCCCTGGTCGTCGGTCAGGATGAACACCGCGTTGGGCGTCTCTTGTTCGGCCATTTGCCTTCCTCCGTTCCTTGCGGCGGGTCGCGCTCACCTTCGCCACGGCGGCGGGCTCGAGGCGTTGCGCTCGAGCTCCTGCGCGATATCACCGAACTCCGGCAGCTCCAGCAGGCCCTCCGCCACCTCCACGGCGTGGTCCCACGACCGGGTGCGGTGGTCGTCCAGGATCATCTGGAGCAGCGCGGGCCAGTCGGGTCGCAGCGAGAACGAAACCATCTGTTCCATGCGCCGGATGCGGGGACCGATGCTGTGCACCATGACGGCCTGAGGCAGCTCTCCCACGTGATAGGGCTGTATGCCGCGCAGCGAGCACATGGCCGGGACCTCCACCACGACGTCGTCGGGGATGCCCTCGATGGCCCCGTTGTTGGGCACGTTCACCTGTAGTTCGACGCGGTTGTCGTTCGCCAGGGCATCGATCAGGGGAAGATGCTGTTCGCCCGACTGCTCGGGAGGGAAGAGCTCGGTCACGCGGACCGACGCGTCACGCGCCGCGGCGTGGATCCCCTCCACTTTCTCCTCCAGTGCCTTCAGGTACTCGCTCCAGCCGATCTCCGAGTCGAACCCGCCCACGGGGCCGTACCAGCGCTTCTTCGCGTCCAGGTCGGTGTGGAACCACCAGCCACCCCCGCGCGGCGTGTCGCCGATGGGCATCAGGCCGAGCATCCGGTACTGCTCTATGGCCGCCCGGGACATCTGGTTCTCGTGGAAGGCCGGCTCATGGGTCCGCCAGTATTCCTCGGCCTCTTCCTCGATCCACTTATCGATCAGGGGGTAGGCATCGCATCCTTCGTGCTCGAAATGGGTCATGTAGACCAGGTGATTAAGGCCCACCGACTGGGCCGTCACCCTGTCCGGGTCGAGCCCCAGCGTGCCCGCTATCTGCCGGTAGCCAAAGTGCCCGTGGCAGAGGCCACAGACTTTTATCGACGTCTCGCGGCTCATGGCCGTGCAACCCTCGGGCAGGGGGTTGGCGGCCTGGATGAGCCAGGCCCCCGGACACAGCTCCTCCATGTCCCGCGCGATCGACATCATCAGCCGCACCTGCAAACACCCGGAGATGCGCATGCCGCGGTAGTAGCCCTTCCCCTCGAACCAGGAGCGGATCCCTTCCATGGAGGAGTGGCCGCCCGCCAGGGCTGTGTTGATCACGAAATCGGCGCCCTGCAGTGCCTCCCCCCGGTCGAGGGTGGCCTCGAAATGCACCTGCGCTCCCAGTTCGTGGGCGTACCGGCGGGCGAATGCGTGCATCAGCTCGAGCCGTTCCTCATCCATGTCCATCAGCGCCACGCGGCTGCCGGTCAGGCTTTCCCTGAGGCAGATATCTCGGACGAGGCCGAGCGAGAACACGGCGCTGCCCGCGCCGATGACGGCGATTTCTACTGGCGTGCTCACCTGGTGGTCCTTTCGTTGTGTGCGTCCGGCCGCCTGCGCGGGCATTATATCCGCCGTTGGGCCGCTCTCAAGGACTGGTGCCCGCCGTGCCATGCCGCGCACCAACGGCAGCGGGCCGTTTGACCGGTACGGACCCTCGTGGTAGCCTTCTCTGCGACTTGTCCTGGTTGATGGTTCGTCCACAGCGGGGAGGTCGATGACCTGGCGCTCTTTCCTGATCGGGTTGGGGGCGGTGGCCGGTCTCAGCCTGCTGTCCCCCTACGGCGCCTGGATCAAGAACTACGGATGGCTGAGCACAACCTCCTTCCCTGCGGGCCCCGTCCTTGTCCTGGTGACCCTCACGCTGTTCCTGAACCTGCTGCTGCGCCTGGTCAGACGGCGCTGGCAGTTGAGTCGGGCCGAACTGATGGTCGTCTGGTGCATGGCGATCGTGGGCGTGACCATTCCCGCCGACGGGATAGGCAGGTTCTGGTATGCCGCGGTCGCGGGCGGGCCCTACCTGGCACGCCGGCCGGACCTCTACTGGGAGGAGGGTGGCTCGCTGACGCACGCTCCGCCGGGTCTCGTGCTGAGCAGGAACGAGTACTCCAAGGCCGCCGAGCAGTACTTCGAGGGCGCTCCGGAAACCGGACGCGTCCCGTGGACGGCGTGGCTGCGGCCCCTGCTGTGGTGGAGCGTGTTCATCATCGTGCTCTACCTGGCCGTATTCTTCCTGACGGCCATTCTGCGGCGGCAGTGGGTGGAACGGGAGCGCCTCATCTTCCCGCTCGCCCGCGTTCCCCTCGACTTCACCGAGGGGAGCGCAGGTGAGCGGCTGTTGCCGCGCATCTTCTACGAGCGGTCGTTCCTGCTCGGTTTGCTGGTGGTGGCCGGCTACCGACTGGCAAGCGCTCTGCCGCTGTTGTTCGGCGCCGAAAGCGCCTGGACGCCTACCTTCCCGTTCGCCGACGCATTCCAGGGCACCCCGCTGGAGCACGCGGGGTTCGCCAACGTGGACCTCTGGCCGCTGGCCGTGGGATTCGCATTCCTGGTGCCGGCGGACGTGTCGCTCAGCGTCTGGTTCTTCTTCCTCTTCAGCCGGGTGCAGATCCTGATCGCGCGATCGCTGGCGCTGCCGGAGGGAGCCGGCACGTGGGCCCCCCTGATGAGCTGGCAGCAGGCCGGGGCCTACATCGCTTTCGCCCTTGGTGCACTGTTCATGGCCAGGCGCCACCTGCTGGCTGTCGTGCGGCGCGCCATCGGAATGCGGAATGCCCCGGACGACTCGGGCGAACCCGTCGGCTACCCCCTGGCCTTCTGGGGCTTCCTGCTGGCGATCGCCGGCTGCCTTGCGTGGTACTGGTACCACGGCATGAAACTGCTCAGCGCCGCGGCTGCCCTCGCGTTGCTCTTCTGCTGGTTTCTGGCCTACGCGCGGATGGTCGCGCAGGGAGGGATGTACGTGGGCCGGACCATCTGGAGCCTGGACGCGCTTATCCAGGGCGTGAGCCGGGGGAGCGCCCTTACGCCGGCCGGCGCAGTGATCTGCCGGATGCAGACCTACATGCTGGTCCGGGGTGGCACGGTCATGCTGGCCCCCATGGCCGTGAATGCC
>JASFTU010000304.1:0-4211 GCA_050050635.1 Candidatus Brocadiaceae bacterium | reverse complement strand
GACGTGCTGGACGCGCAGGAATCGGTGGCCGTGGCGGAGCGGGACGAGGTGCGCGCCCAGACCGACTACGCCACCGCCGTGGCCAACCTTCTCCGGGCGGAGGGCATTCTGCTGGACGCCAAGGGCGTAGCCCTGCAGGGCGAACAGACGCGCTGAGGCGCGGACCGCTTGAATGGCGCGCCGGGGAGGATTCGAACCCCCGACCTACGGATTAGAAGTCC
This sequence comes from Candidatus Brocadiaceae bacterium, assembly GCA_050050635.1. Classification (GTDB taxonomy): domain Bacteria; phylum Planctomycetota; class Brocadiia; order SM23-32; family SM23-32; genus JASFTU01. Next base: position 3,990 of record JASFTU010000304.1, on the reverse strand, counting down.
GTTGCTCTGTCCACTGAGCTACCGGCGCGCTCGTGCCGACGCCTGGGGACGGTTGACGGGGCGAATATAGCACAACTCGCCCCGCCGCTCAACGCTCCCCCTCCTCGTCCTCGCCCGCATCTTTGGCCCGCAGAACCACCAGGAACACCACGTAGAGCCCTGCGAAGGCAACCGGCACAACGCACAGGCCCGCCCGCAGTCCGAGCCACTCCCCCGCCGCGCCGATCGCCAGCGGCGTCAGGCCGAAGCCGATGATGCCCGCCACCGAGAGCATGGCGAAGAGCGTCGCCGAACCGGTCGATATGCGCCCTGCGGCCAGAGACAGCGTGCCCGGCCAGAACGCCGCCACGCACAGGCCCGTCACCCCGATCAGCACCAGGCTCCAGGCCAGGCCCGGGATCAGCGCCAGCGCGAGGCTGGCCACCCCGCCGGCCAGTGCCACACGCAGCAGGATGCCGCCCGGTGTCAACACACCCGCCGCCGCTCCCATTCCCAGCCGACCGGCCATCATCGCCGCGCTGTACAGCGTCAGGGCCAGCCCGCCCACCATCGGCGTAACCCCGTACTGGGCCTGCAGGAAGTTGGGTATCCAGTAGAACAGGCCGCCCTCGCAGCCGGCGCCGAGGAGCATGGCCAGGGCCAGGGGCCAGAAGGTCGGGTTCTTAAGTATCTGCCCCACGGTCAGCCGGACGGGTCGGTTCTCCGCCTCCTCGCCCGGATAGCGACCGCTGAGGAAGATGAGACCCACCACGAGGGCCGGTAGAGCGGCGAGGCGGAAGGGCTGCCGCCAGGCCACCCCCGAGGTCAGCACCCACCCCACCAGCAGGGACGGCAGCACGATCCCGGCCGGATAGAAGGCGTGCAGCAGGTTCATCTGCTGGGCCACGTTACGCGGGTGCAGCTCGGCCACAAGGGGACTGGTGAGGGCTTCCACGGCTCCCAGCCCGAGGGCCAGCACAATCATGCCCGCCACCAAACTGCCGTAGGCGCTGCTGGAGCCGATCCACACCAGGCCCGCCCCCGTCGCCAGCATCGCCAGCACCAGGAAGCCCTTCTTCCCCCACCGGTCGGCTGCCCGGCCGATGCAGAGCGCCGACACGGCCAGCGCACCCGCCCGAACCGCGGCGAGCGCTCCCCGCCGGGCCAGTCCGATGCCGAACTCGTCCCCGATCTGCTTCAGCGAGATCGACAGCAGCGTGGACGTTGTGGCGAACACGAACAGCGCCGCCCAGGCCGCGCCCGTCAGTCGCCACGTGGTCGGGCCAGCCCCTTCTCTGCTCATCGCCGATCCCAGCTGGTGTTCGCTATGGACTTCGCATGCTCACGGCACGACCCCGGAGTCTTACCGCCGCCGGAGGCCGCCTGCAAGGGTCGGCCCCTCCCGTCTCCGCGACGCACGGTTCGTCGCCCGCCTCCTGCGGCCGCAGGCGCTCAGCTCGGAAGTTTCGCCGTTGCGAGACGGCGGCAAAATGCGTATCGTGGGCAACGGCAACGGGTCTCTGGAGAGGGATGACGCCATGCGCTGGGTACTTCTTCTCACCTTCTGCGCCTCTTTCGTACTGAGCATTATTCTCGTTCTCGTCGTCAGGAAGCTGGCACGCCGCCGGGGCTTCATGGACCATCCCGGCGGCCGGAAGGCTCATCCGAACGCGGTTCCACTGGGCGGGGGCATCGCCATATTCTTCGCCTCCGCAGTGCCCGTGTTCGGCGCGGGCATGCTGAGCCGGCTTTGGGCCGCCAGCCCCTCGTTGTTTCCCGTGCCGGAGGTCCTGCGTGAGAACGTCCTGCTCGCAGCCGGGCAGTTCCCCGTGCTGATGGGCGTGCTGGCGGGCGGCCTGGCCGTGGCTGCCCTGGGATTGTGGGATGACGCGAAGGGTCTGAGCCCGACGGCGAAGCTCTTTGCCCAGTTCGTCATTGCCGTCGCCGTCGCGATGATCCCGGCAGTGCGCATCACCCTGTTCATCGACGTCGCATGGGTCCACGTCCTGGTGACGGCGGTGTGGATCGTGCTCCTCATCAATGCCTTCAACCTGCTGGACAACATGGACGGACAGAGCGGGCTGGTGGCCTTCCTGACGGGGGGAGTCCTGCTGGTGCTTGCGCTGCAGACGGGCCAGAACTTCATCGCGGGGATGCTGCTGGCGCTTCTGGGAGCCGTGCTGGGATTCCTGCTGTTCAACTTCCCGCCGGCCTCTGTTTTCATGGGGGACACCGGGAGCATGTACGTCGGCTATGTGCTGGCGGTCAGCACGACCCTGGCCACCTTCCTGACCAACGAGCAGGTCAACCCCCTGTTCCCGGTGCTGGTCCCGCTGGTCATCTTCGCTGTGCCGCTCTACGACACCCTCAGCGTGCTGGCCATTCGGCTGCACACGGGCAGGCCCCTGATGGAAGGCGACCGCAACCACTTCGCGCACCGGCTGCTGCGGCTCGGCCTGAACGCCAGGATGGTGCTCCTGGTGGTGGGGTTGATGGTTCTGGCGACGGCTCCCGGAGCCACCATCCCGTACGGATCTTCCACCTGGTGCGTGTTCGTGCCGGCGGTTCAGGCGGGCGCGGTGGTGTGCGTGATCATCATCCTGGAGATAGCCAGCGCCCGGTTACAGGGAGAGGGGATGCCGGAGTAGAGCCTCCTCCGCCCTACTCGTCGTCCTCGGATATGAGCATATCCAGGGCGCCCTGCGCTTCCTCCTGCATCCTCTTGCCGACCTTGAAGGAGACGACGGCCTTGGCGGGGACGTGAACGACTTCGTCGGTCCGGGGGTTCCTGGCCTTACGCGGCTGCTGCAGGCGGGTGTCAAAAACGCCGAAGTTGCGGAACTCCATGCGGTTGCCCTTGCCGAGCTCCGCAGTGATCTCATCGAGGAAGTTCTGTATGATCTGCTTGGTGATGACCTGCGAGTACCCGGTCTTCTTAGCGATCCGTTCGCACAGCTCGCGTTTGGTCACGGTTCGATTCGCCACTGATGACACCCCTTTCCCCTTCGCAGAACACAAGGTCAGCGCGAACTCGTTTGCAAAAACGAACTTCTGACAACGGGAGCGCGATTCTATGCGAATTACTGCGGGTTGTCAAGAGCATTCGGACGCCCGTCTGGAACCGCCCTCCGTGATGCAACCAGCCCCGGGGGGGACCCAGATGGAACCGGTTGCAAATGCCTCTGCCCCCGGGTAGTTTACGCTCTGTCTGAGAGGCCGGCCGTCCGACCCAGGCCGAGCGAGTTGACGGCCGAGAAGAACGTCGAAGCAGGCGTGTCCCTGCGATGCGTCGGTGCAGGCGGACGCAGTCAGCCGCGAATGGAGCCGCTCGAATCCCGGTCCGGTTCCTCAGATAGAGCCTGATCCGAACCACCCTCTACCACCGGGGAGCATGGAGGAGCGCGCATGAGCCTGATGGGACTGGACATCGGCACCACCGGCACCAAGGCGACCATCTTCGACGAGTCGGCGCAGATCCTGGCCACCGCCTACCGGGAGTACGAGCTTCTGCACCCCCAACCCGGATGGCTCGAGCTGGATGCCGAGCAGGTCTGGAGGATGGTGCGAGACGCGGTGGCGGAAGCCGCCGGCGGAGCCCGACAGGATCCCGTCCGGGCACTCGCCATCAGCACGCTGGGCGAGGCCGCCGTGCCGATCGGACAGGACGGAGGCATTCTGGCCAACAGTATCGTCGGCTTTGACAACCGGGCCGCGGAGATGTTCGACCGCTGGATCGCCGACCAAGACCCCGCCGCTATCATGCGCATCTGTGGCCAGCCCCCGAGCCAGATGTTCACCGCGATCAAGCTGATGTGGATCAGGGAGAACGACCCGGAGCTCTACGGCCGGATGTCCCGTTGCGTGTGCTTCGGGGACTTCGCCCACCTGATGATGGGCCTCGAGCCCCGCATCGACTACTCGATGGCCGCCCGGACGATGGCCTTCGACATCCACCGGAAGCGCTACAGCGAGGAGCTGTGCAGTTGGGCGGGCGTGGACTCGGGCCTGTTC
>JASFTU010000303.1:0-4238 GCA_050050635.1 Candidatus Brocadiaceae bacterium | reverse complement strand
GGATCAGCGGGAGCCGCGGAATCCGTCGGGAGCAACAGGAGGTCCCCTCCCGGACGCAGCGCGTGGCGAGGTCCGTGCGGCACGTGACGGAGAACAGGCCGCTGCTGGTCTTTCTGATCGGCTACTTCCTGGTCGCCAGCGGCGGCGTCATCTACGGCAACGTGCTGCCGCTGTTCGCCAGTGACGAGGTGGGCCTGACGCCGGAGCAGTGGGGCTATGCCCTCAGTGCGTTCCTCCTTGCCACGCTGGTCAGTTTCTGGTTCTGGGGGGTGTTCCTCGACCGCTTCGGCGCGCCCCTGACAGTCCTGATCTGTTGGGGTGCGATGGGCGTGGCGATGGGAGCCGTCTTCTTCGCGCGCAGCTGGCCGGCCTTCCTGGTGCTGGTCGGTGTGCGCGGGTTGTTCATGTCCGGCAACATTCTGGCCTTCTTCCCGATCGTCATGCACTTCACCGAGTCCGCCGACACCATCCGCGGGATGGGTCTGCATTTCTCCCTGTGGGGGCTGCGCTGGGTGACGATGCCGCTGCTGGTGGCGCTGGTCGTGGACGGCGGGCTGTTCCCCATGCACTACCTGTTCCCGGTGAGCCTGGCGCTGGTGGCGATTGGGGTGGCCACCATGGGGCGCGTCTGGTGGCGCGAGCGCGCGACCGAGTAGCCGGCGCCCGCCTGCCTCTCAGACGCCCAGGATGCGGGCGATGTTGCCGCCCAGTACCATGTCCCTCTCGTCGTCGGGGTGGTCCCGCAGGAGGGCGCGGTACCTGGCCAGCTCTACGTGCATCAGGCCGAACGGCGCGTCGCTGCCGAAGCAGACCCGATCGGGACCGAGGACGTCGATCGCCTTGAGTATGGCCTTCGACTCGGCGGCGCTGCCGATCAGGTACATATTCTCGTGCTGCTCCGCGAACTCGATGGTGGCCTGGTGAACGGAGGGGACCCCGACCCCTCCCATGTGCGCGAGGAGGATTTTCGTCTGCGGGAAGCGGGCGGCGATCTTCGCCACGCGGAAGGGATGCGTGTGCTCGTAGGCGTCCGCGCCGACGTGCAAAGCCAGCACGGCCCCGGCCTCGGCGATGCTTTCGATGAGCGGCATGCTCAGCTGCGGATCGTCGATGAAGTAGTCGTCCTGGGCGCCGTTGAGCTTCACGCCGGGGAACTCGTAATCATCCAGGCACGTGCGGACCGCATCGAGCGCCGCATCCACCCCCAGTCTGGGGTTGGCCCAGCCGAACCCTATCAGACGGTCCGGATGACGCTGCCGGGCCTCGTATACGGCCCGGTTGCACTCCGTGATCTCGCGCGTGTAGGGCGGCTTGAGCCAGCACAGGGCACGGTGCACCCCGCTCTCGTCCATCATCCGGACCAGGTCCTCGGCGGTGATGTCGAGTTCGCCCGAGCGAGGTGATATGTGGCAGTCGGCGTCGATGACCATGAACTCGTCCCCCCGATGGTCGCCAGAATCGGAAGGCGCAGTATAGGGGGCGCCATCGCGGGCCGCAAGGCTCCCGGCTCGCAAGACCGTCCATTTGCCCTCCGTCCCTGCGCTCGGTAGTGTGTTCGTCTGCTGATTGCGGATCGGTCGGGGGGGACGACCATGAGCCGGCAGACGGGCATGGACGCTTTGCTTCTGCGGGCGCCCGGCCTCACGGCCCATACCGAGTACTGCAGCAACGAGGCGCTCGTGCGTGCGGTGACCGGGCTGGACCCCCGCCGGGATGAACTGGCCTGGGCGCGGTTCTTCGACGCGTGGGAGCTGGACTTCCTGTGGCACGTCAACGACGGTCCGGTCCCCTGGTCCCAGAGAGGTAGAACGACCGACATGGGGCACGCGGAGTTCCTCGAGGACGGTCGCGACAGGCGACCGGCCAGGCCCTGCCCGTTCACCGCGCTGGAGGAGGTGTGGGAGTTCGATGCCGGGGCGGAATATGGACTGCCCGACTCGAACGGTCTGGTCGAGTACTACGAGCAGTGGCATGCCGCCGACCGGGAGCGGCACCCCGGGCAGCTCTGTCCGGGGGGCTACTACAAGACGATCGTCTCCGGGGCCATAGAGGCATTCGGCTGGGACATGCTGCTCTCTGCGGCGTCGGACCGCAGGAGGTTCGAACACGTGCTGGACGGTTTCTTCCAGTTGAGCCTGCACCACTTCCGGGCGTGGGCGCAGACCGGCATCGAGGCGTTCATCTGCCACGACGACATGGTGTGGAGCGAGGGGCCGTTCATGCACCCGGAGATCTACCGGAGCGCCATCTTCCCACGGTACAGGGAGCTCTGGCGCGTCCTGCACGAGAAGGACAAGGTGGTGCTGTTCTGCTCCGACGGGGACTACACCATGTTCCTCGATGACCTGGCGGACGCGGGGGCGGACGGGTTCATCTTCGAGCCGCTGGTGGACTTCGAGACCGTGGTCCGAGCGTTCGGCGACACCCACGTGATCATGGGCAGCATGGTGGATTGCCGCACTTTGACCTTCGGCACCAGGACGCAGATTGCACGTGAGGTGGACGAGACGCTGGAGCTGGCGGCGGGCTGCCCGGGCTTCTTCTTCGCGGTCGGCAACCACATCCCCAGCAACGTCCCGCTCGAGAACGCTATCTTCTACTTCGACTACTTGAGAGAGAGCTGGCGACGTTGAACGAAGCAGGCGAAATGCCGGATGGTCCGCAATCAACCGACGTTGAGCAGAGCGCCTCTGCGCCGAGCACTCCCTGGCACTGCATGTCGGCGGAGTCGGCCGTCGAGCGCCTGGAGACGGATCCCGCGGAAGGATTGGGCGACCGGGAGGCGAGCCGGCGGCTGCGGCAGTACGGGCCGAACCGCCTTCAGGCCACCCGGCAGGTGCGCTGGTGGCAGGTACTGGTCAACCAGTTCAAGAGCGTCGTGGTGCTGCTGCTGGTGGGCGCCGCCATCATCTCGTTCGCCTTCCAGCAGAACCTGGAGGGGGCCAGTATCGTCGTGGTCATCTTCCTGAACGCCGGACTGGGTTTCTTCACGGAGTACCGTGCCAGCCGCGCCATGGAAGCGCTCCAGAAGCTTGGAGCCGCCGATGCCACCGTGCTCCGTTCCGGTGAGCACAGCACGATCCCGGCCTCGTCCGTGGTGCCCGGGGACGTGCTCATCCTCCAGGAGGGGGAGTCGGTGACTGCCGACGCGCGGGTGATCGAGTCCGCCGAACTGCAGGTGGACGAATCCTCCCTCACCGGCGAGTCCGTGCCCGTCACCAAGTCCACGGACGCACTGGAGGACGAAGGTCTTCCCGTGGCCGACCGGAGCAACATGGCGTACAAGGGCACCCACGTTACCGGCGGCAACGGGCGCGCCGTGGTCGTGGCGACCGGGATGGGCACCGAGATCGGACGCGTCAGCGAACTGGTCACGGAGGTCGAGGAGGAGAAGACACCCCTGGAGCAGCGTCTGGATCGGATGGGGCGTCGGCTGATTGTCGTCTGTCTCGGAGTGGCCGCGGTTGTGGCGGCCTCCGGCATCGTGCAGCAGGTGGACCTGGTGAAGATGCTGGAGGCCGGAATCGCCCTGGCCGTGGCCGCCGTCCCCGAGGGCCTGCCCGCGGTGGCGACGATTACCCTGGCCGTCGGCATGCAGCGGATGGCGAGACAGAACGCGCTCGTCCGCCGGCTGCCGGCCGTGGAGGCCCTGGGGTCGGCGACCTGTGTCTGCACCGACAAGACCGGCACGCTCACGCGGAGCGAGATGACGCTGACTCGGATCGTCCTGCCCGACCGGGAGGTGGAGGTCCTCGGTTCGGGCTACACGCCGGAGGGCGCCTTCAGCGAGGACAGCCGTAGGGTGGAACCTTCGCAGGAACGGCAACTCCGCAGCCTGCTCGTCGTCTCGGCGCTGTGCAACAACGCCACCCTGGGCAGGGACGAAGAGGGCGCCTGGGGCATAACCGGCGACCCGACCGAGGGCGCACTGGTGACCGCGGCCGCCAAGGCCGGCATGCCGGCCGAAGAACTGCGGGAACGCCACAGGGAACTCAAGGAGTTCCCTTTTTCCAGCAGTGTCATGATGATGGCGACGGTCAACGACGGCCTCGACGAGCAGCTCCGGCCGGGCGACGGCAAGGCGATCTGCGCCAAGGGCGCTCCCGGGGTGCTGGTCGAGCACTGTGACCGCCTGCTCGACAAGGACGGAGTCAGGGCGCTGGAACAGACGGATCGAGAGCGGATTCTGGCCGACAACGAGGAGATGGCCGGCAGAGGACTGCGCGTTCTCGGCTGCG
>JASFTU010000302.1:0-4239 GCA_050050635.1 Candidatus Brocadiaceae bacterium | reverse complement strand
AAGCACCGTGGGGTTGTCGAGCAGGTAGAGGATCTGGGAGATGTGATAGACGCCCATGTCGAAGAGGGCCCCACCGGCGGAGACCTCTCTGCGGACGAACGAACTGGTGCCGTAGCCGTCCACGAATGGACGGCCTCGTCGGCGGTAGGCGCTGCTCTTGGCGTAGTAGGGCTTCCCCAGATAGCCGTCTTCGATCAGCCGCCGCGCCGCGGCCGTCTGTTTGCTGAACAGGCTCCCCAACTGCATGGAGAGCATCCGGCCCGACTCCTCCGACTTGTCCACCATGCACCGGGCGTCGGCGTAGGAGCCCGCCAGCGGCTTCTCGCAGTAGACGTGCTTGCCGGCGTCCATCGCCGCCATGCTGACGGGCGCGTGCAGGTTGTTGTGAAGGCAGACGTCGACCGCGGCGATCTGCTCCAGTGCGAGCAGTTCCCGGAAGTCGGTGAACGTGTGCGGGATGTCGTGTTGCTCCGCCACGCGCCTCGCCTCGTCCTCGTCGACGTCGCACACCGCAATCACGCGGGCGCCCTCGATGTCCTCGTACCGTCGGAGGTGTCTTTTGCCGATCTGACCGGTACCGATCACGCCCAGCTTGAGTTGCTCTGGCATTGGCCTGACCTGTGGAAGAGATGGAACGCGAACTGTGAAGCGCCGGACAGCCGCCCGGCGCGCTGATCAACGTACGAAGGCCCCATTCTATGGAGCCTTACGCGGCGGCGGCAAGCAGAAGGCGGTTTTTCCCCGAAGACGTTCCTTTCGGCGCTTTCCTTGCCCCTGCGCGCGCAGACCTGTAACATGCCGACTTCCATGCAGGACGGAGGGCGTGAGAGATGATGCTGAAGCGATACGGAGGCAACCCGATCCTGCAGCCCTCGCCGGAGGCGTGGGACAGCGTGAGCGTCTTCAACCCGGGGGCCATATGGAGGGACGGCCGCGTGTTCATGCTCTACAGGGCCGTCAGCGACCTGGGCCGGTACGTCTCGCGGTTCGGGCTGGCGGTCAGCGAGGACGGACGGCGCTTCGAGCGCGCCTCCGACGGGCCGGTGTTCGAGCCCGGGGCAGACTGCGAGATCGGGGGTGTGGAAGATGCCCGCATCACGCGGGACGGCGACGACTTCCTCGTCACGTACGCGGCGGTCTCCAAAGTGCCGGGTCCGATCTACGAGGAGATGGATTTCTTCGAACGCGCCCGGGAGGACCCCTGCGTAGAGCGCCCGGGGATGCCCCCGATGGGCGAGAGCTTCACCGGGCTGCTGAGATCGTCCGACCTCCGGAACTTCACCCGCGAGGGCCTGATAACACCCCCCGGCATCGACGACCGGGACGGCGTCCTGTTCCCGGAGAAGGTCGACGGGCGGTACGCCATGCTTCACAGGCCCTCGAGCTGGGTGGGGCCGGAGTACGGGGCCAGGGGACCGTCCATCTGGCTGGCCTTCTCCGATGAGCTGCGCACGTGGGACTACGGGCAGGGGGACCAGTACCTGCTGATGCAGCCCCGTGACGGCTGGGAAGGGGGAAAGATCGGGGCGGGACCGCCGCCGCTGAAGACGGACGCGGGGTGGCTGCTGATCTACCATGGCGTGGACACCCACTACGTGTACCGCGTCGGCGCAGCCCTGCTCGACCTGGAGGACCCGGTGCGCGTGATCGCCCGCACGGATCAGTTCCTGATGGAGCCGGAGGAACGGTGGGAAAGGGTCGGGATTATCCCGAACGTCGTGTTCCCCACGGCCTTGCTCGCGGACGATAACGGAGAGTTACTCGTTTACTACGGCGCCGCCGACCGCGTGGTCGGCCTGGCGACGGTCGAACTCGACCCTCTGCTGGCGCACCTCCTCGGATAGAGGGAGCGACCCGGGCGCGGTGCTCGTGAAGGAGGAGACGGGAGAATGGGGCGAACGCACGCGCGGTTCATCTGGAGCGGGCCGACCGGCCAGGGGCGAAACCGCTACGTGCTCTTCCGCCGTTCGTTCGAGCTGGCGGACGAGCCAGAGGAAGGCCTGCTGCACATCTTTGCGGACACCCGCTACCGGCTGATGGTCAACGGCGCCATCGTGGCCCATGGGCCCGCCCGGTTCTTCGTCTGCCGGCCCGAGTACGACACGCACGACGTCGCTGCGCTGCTGCGGAGGGGGCTCAACGTGGTGGCCGTGGTCGTCAACAGCTACGGCTGCTACTCCTTCCACTCCGAGTCCAGCATCGGGGGTCTGATCGCGTGGGGTGAGGTCCGGGACGCGGCCGGGAACGAGGTCGACCTGTCTACGGGGCCGGAATGGAAGGCCCTGGACTGCCCGGCGCGCCGGCGCGACACCTCGAAGCTGTCCTTTGCGCTCAACCCCGGGGAGCTGCTTGATGCGCGACGTTCGCCGACCGGATGGGCTCGCGCCGGGTTCGACGATTCCGACTGGCCCCGGGCAGTGGCGGTGGATGCGCAGGAGCACTGGGGGGAGCTGCAACCACGCTCCATCCCCCTGCTGGATGAGGCCGAGCAGACGCCGGAGGGGCGCCTCGGGGCGTGGCATGCTCGGTGGGCGGACGAGGAGGCACGCTACTCCTTCGTGTTGACGGCAGCGGAGACCACTCACGGGGCGGGCCCCCTTGCGGGCCTGGGGATGGCTTTCCTGCACTCGCCGCGGCGTCAGGACGTCACCATCGGTGCGTTCTGGGGGCGTTACTGGCTCAACGGCCGGCAACTGACACCCCGGCGCCGGGAAGACATCTCCCTTCGGCAGGATTTCGAGGCCACGCTCCAGGAGGGATGGAACGCGTTCCAGGTGCTGGAGCAACTGCACTACGGTTCCTGGGAGTTCTACCTCGGGCTGCCGGTGGAGGCCGGCGTGACCGTCAGCGCGGAGCCGGACGCCGATTGCCCGAACAGCTTCCTGCTGGCGGGGCCGTGGCCCGGTGACCTCGACGGTACGGCCGAGGCGCTGGGGTTGCCCCTGGATGCGCCGGACGAGCTGCCGCCGGAGCGGCGTCCCTGGAAGCCCTGGCACCGGGACATGAGCGCGGACTCGGCCTACGTGGAGCGATGCTGGAGGACCTTCGAGCCCATCCCCGAGAGGGATCCGGGCCTGGCGGTCGACGGCAAGCAGTTCGCGCAGGAGGTCGGCGACGGCGCCCTGTCGCTGCTCTATGACTTCGGTGGCGAGATGCTCGGGCGTCCCCTGCTGGAGTTCACGGCGGAGGAGGGGACTACCGTTGATCTGACCTACTCGGAGCGACTGCGGGAAGGCTTGCCCGCGGACCACGGTCAGCACCACGTGCGCATGGCGGAACGCTACATCGCGCGGGCCGGGCGGCAGGAGTGGCGGACGTTCCACCCGCGGGGCTTCCGGTACCTGGAGGTGCTGGTCCAGGGCGATTTGAGCGGCTTCGAGCTCCACAGGGTCGCCATGACGCGTGCCAACTACCCCGTGGAGTGCGGGGGGAGCTTCGAGTGCTCCGACCCGCTGCTGAACCGGATATGGGAAGTGGGTCGCGCAAGCCTGCATGCTTGCATGGAGGACGCCTACCTGGATTGTCCCCGCCGCGAGAGGGGGCTCTACGCCGGCGACGCGCTCGTGCAGTTCTTCACGAACCTGGCCACGTTCGGCGACAGGGCGCTGATGCGCCGCTGCGTGGAGCTGTTCTTCCTCAGCCAGGATGAGTCGGGCCTGCTGGCGCCCGGAGCGCACGGGCTGCGGCCCGGGCGTCACCCGGACTACTCGGCCATCATGGCGCAGGCCCTGTGGCAGTACTACCACTGGTCCGGCGACGCGGCGTTCCTCCGCGAGATGGGGCCCCGGCTGCGGAGGCTGCTCGCGGGACTGGCGGACCTGCGGGCGGAAGGGACGGACCTGCTGGACGGCAGCGACCTGAGACCCTACCTCGACCGCCAGCGGATGGACCGGGGCGGGATCAACTGCGCGCTGAACTGCTTCTACCAGCGTGCCTTTGCGGACGGGGCGCGCATAGCGCAGGTGCTGGGGAACGAAGATGCCGCAAGCCGGTATCGTGCGCGGGCGGAGAGCCTGGCCTCGGCCATCCGCCGGGAGTTCTGGGACCCCGATGGCGAGGTCTTTGTGGATCGGCGCCGGGAGGACGCTCCAGAGACCGGTCCCTCCGTTGCCGCTAACTCGCTGCCCCTGCTCTACGACATCGCGGGTGAGGGGCAGGTCGCGGGCGCGCTGGACTACCTCACGGAGGCCCTGCTGGACAACTTCCGGGGCACCGAGCCCGCGCGTGACCACGACTGCA
>JASFTU010000301.1:0-4258 GCA_050050635.1 Candidatus Brocadiaceae bacterium | reverse complement strand
CCATCGGCATTGCCTTCCTGGTCCCCAGCGAGGTGTCGCTGAGCATGTGGTTCTTCTACCTCCTCACCTGTGCGGAGAACCAGGCGTTTTACTCCTTCGGCATCCCCATCGAAGGGGGAACGAGCCACTTCCTGGGCAGCCAGCAGGCCGGAGCGTTCCTGGCCTTCACGGTCGTCACCGTGTACATGGGGCGGCGTCACCTGTGGGCCGTCTTCCGCAAGGCCACCGGCATCGGAGCTTCCGTTGACGATGCCGACGAGCCGGTCGGCTACCGCCTCTGCTTCTGGGGGCTGCTCGCGTCGGCGGCGGGGATGGTCGGCTGGTACTGGTACTTCGGCATCCGCCCCTTCGTGGGGACTCTCCTGGTGATCCTGGGTTTCAGCATCGTGCTGGTCCACGCCCGCCTGGTCTCCCAGGGAGGGGTCATCCTGACCGGGCAGAGCTGGAGCCCGAGCAGCTTCCTCCACGACATGACCGGCGGCGGCCTCCTCACGCCCACCGGAGCCGTGGTGGCCCAGACTCAGCACGCCCTGTTCCTGGCCGACGCCCGGGAGATACTCAGCCCCCACGCGATGAACTCACTGCGCATATCGTCGGTGTTCGAACGGCACCGCCGGCTATTCCTGCCCATCATGATGGTCACACTGCTGGCGGCGGTCCTCGCTTCCGGATACTCCGTACTGCGCTGGGTCTACTACTCGGAGGGCGCGCAGAACCTGGAGAACCAGTACTCCGTTACGTGGCACCCCCGGATCCACGTCGGGCGGGCGCACCAGATGATCTCCGACCCGCACGGATCGGCGCACCCCCACTACACGGCGGTGATCATCGGCGCGGGCGTGATGACCGGCCTGCAGCTTCTGCGGGGGGCCTTCTACTGGTGGCCGATCAACCCGCTCGGCCTGCTCATCTCCGCCTCGTGGCACATACGGCCCTTCTGGTTCTGTTTCCTTCTGGGGTGGCTGACCAAAGTGGTGTTGCTGAAGCTGGCCACCGGGCGGGCGCTCCGTCCGGCCCGCCACTTCTGGATGGGGGTCATCGCCGGAGAGATCGCGCTGGTGGGGGGGAGCACCTTGTTCACGCTGCTGACGGACGTGCGGATCGGCTACCTGTTCATGCCGTCCTGACTGGCCGGCCGGGGGATGCTCACGTCCGGATTCCGAACCGCTCGAACAGCCTCGAGCGGAGCTGCTCCTCGGTGGCGGCGTGCTCCGGGGCGCCGGACAGGTTGTCCAGCTCCTTCGGGTCGTGCTGCAGGTCGTAGAGTTCGTCCCGATCACCGCGGTTCCAGACGTACTTCCACCGCCGCGTGACGATCGCGCGCGTCCCGATGAACAACTCCTCGTGGATCGGGGTTTCGGGGTGCTCCAGCAGGGAGTGGAAGCTGCGCCCGTCGAGCTGCCTTCTGAACTGCTGTGCTTCGGGCGTATCCGCCCGGTCCACGCCCGCCCACTGGAGAAACGTCGGTGCCAGGTCGAACAGGGAGACCAGCTCGCGGCACTCCCGCCCGCCCACGCGTCCACCCGGAATCCGGACGATGAAGGGAACGCGCACGAGGCTCTCGTACATCGTGCCGCCCTTCAGCCACAGGTAGTGCTCGCCGAGGTGGTCCCCGTGGTCGCTGGCGAAGACGATGATGGTCTCATCCAACAGCCTCCGTCCCTCCAGCGTGTCCAGGATGTCGCCGATCCGGTCGTCCACCAGCGTGATGGTGCCGTAATAGCGCGCGATCATCCGGCGCTGTGTGTCCTCGGGAATCATGCGCGCGATCTCGTCGGCGGAGGGACACGATACCGGATCGTCGATCATGCGCTGGACTTCCTCGCCGGGCGCGCCCCAGCCGTGGGGCAGGGGGGAGTTCCGGGCGCACCGGATCGCCCGTATGCGGTGGGAGAAGGGCTTGTTCTCCAGTTCCTCCGGGGACCTCTCGGGCAGCACGATGTCCTGCGGGTCGTACATCTGGTCGTAGCGCTTCGGTGGGTCCCACGGGTGGTGGGGCGAGCAGAAGGAGACCCAGAGGAAGAACGGGCGGTCGCCGCGCCCGCGCAGGTACTCCACCGACTGCCGGCCCACGTAGCTGTCAACGTAGTAGCGTTCCTCCAGGGGGAACCGGATGGCCCCGTAGTTGCGGGTGTAGTCCTCCTGCATGTCCGGGCGCACCCAGGTCTCGATCTCCTCCTTGGAATACCCCTGGTCGGCGAGCCAGCGGCGGTAGTCGTCGGTCATTCCGGGCGGGTTGAAGTCGAACTTGCTCTCGGCCAGGTCCTGATGGTCCAGCGCGATGTCGTCCTCATTCTCGAATCCGAGGTGCCGCTTGCCGATGAGGGCGGTCTCGTAGCCGGCGGCCTGGAGCAGTCGGCTCACGGTGACGGTGCCGGCGCGGATGCCCTTCTTCAGGCCCGTGAAGATGTTGCCGGTCACGCCGTGAGTGGTCACGTGCTGTCCGGTCCACACGGAGGCCCGGGCGGGTGTGCAGAGCGGCTGCGTGGTGTAGGCGCGGTGGAAGACCATGCCCTCGCGCGCCAGGCGGTCCACGTTGGGCGTGCGGATGACGGGGTCGCCCGCGTAGCCGGCGCACCGGGCGTTTTGCTCGTCGGTGGTGATAAGGAGGATGTTCGGCGGCGGCATGCTGGCCTTCCCTCCGCAGGGCGGGGCGGCCTCAGCCTTCCAGGTCAACGATCCGGTGGTAGGCGTCCCACAGGCATCGGTAGTAGTCCATGATGCGTCCGGGCTGGTCGCCGGCGGGGATCTCCGCCAGGCAGAAGCCCGTGTAGCCGTGCCCTCTCAGCAGGCGCACGAGCTGCAGCCAGGGGTAGTCCGGCGCGCAGAGATCGCGCATGTGCACCTCCGCGATGTCGTCGGCCAGCAGGCTGAAGTTGGCCTCGATCGAACCGTCCACCACCTCTCCGGCGTTGGAGTTCCAGCACGCGAACACGTTGTCATGGTCCGCGTGGTCCAGGATCTTCCGTATCCTGGCGGGATCCTGTGTCTGCCGACCGTGGACTTCCAGCCGTATCTGGACGTCGAGCCCGGCGGCATACTCACCGCACTCGGCAAGCGATTCGCCGATCTGGCGGAGGGTCTCTTCTTCGGGTACGCCCTCATCGATCATCAGCCCGTTGGGTCGGACCTTGATCCCGGGCGCGCCGACGTCGGCGGCCAGTTGAGCGTACTCCCTGGTCCCTTCGATGTTGCGCCGCACCTCCTCGGGGTTGTTGGAGTGGTACTCGAAGGCGCTGCCCAGGCCGGCCAGCTCGATGCCGCTCTCCGCGAACAGCCTGCGCACGGCCTTTCGTTCAGCGGAATCGAGTTCCAACTCCACGCCGTGCGCGTGCGTGGTCCGCAGTTCGACTCCCTCGAACTCGTGCTCGGAGCACATCTGGATGATCTCTTCCAGGTCCCAGTCCTTCGCCAGGTTGTACGTGACCAGTCCGAGCTTCACTCTCTGCCTCCCTGCGTGCTTTGCGGTGTGCTGCTGAGGGTTCGGTCAATCCGGCCGCCAGCCGCCGCCTGTTCCCAGCGTTATCTGTCGGGCCTCGCCCTCGTAGGCTTCCTTGCCGTTCCAGAACACGGTGACCGGGCCGCTCAGGCCGAGGCCACCTTCGCCGAGGCCCACGTCCAGGCCCGGGGTGCCGTGGCTGTTCACATAGACCTTACTGCCTTCGATGCGGCATTCAAAGCGAGGGAACGGTTCCACCGAGACGTCGCGCTCCATCCAGACTCCCCAGACGCCGCGGTGGCGCCACGTGTCGCAGACGTAGGCAAAGGCCTTCGGGCGTTGACGCTCGTGCTTCAGCAACCACCGGATGTTCTCGCGGCGGGCCTCCTGCGGGTAGGAGTGGCCCTGATCGGGGACGAGGATGACGTCCGGCTCACTGCCGTAGCGGCGCAGCTCGGCCTGCATCTGGCGGGCCTCCTCAACCGAAATGGCGCCGTCGGTCTCCCCGTGCCAGATGCGCACGGGCAGGTGGGCGGCGTTCCTGCCCAGTCCGATGCCCATCGGGGTGCCCCAGGTTCCACCCGCGACGACGCAGATGGCGGCCCAGCGATCCGGCGTGCGCAGTCCGATCGACCACGTGCCGCCTCCTCCCATGGAATGGCCGGTCAGGTACTGGCGGTTCTCATCCACCTTGAAGTCGCGCTTCAGCTCCCTGATGGCTTCCCAGACGTCGTCCTCGGCGAACTCATCGTAGCCGCTGTTGCCCCGGCCCCAGGGCGCCAGGGCGAAGTACTCGTGGGCCCACGCCGGCGGTTCGTC
>JASFTU010000300.1:0-4259 GCA_050050635.1 Candidatus Brocadiaceae bacterium | reverse complement strand
TGGAGGAGGCACAGCGGAGGCTCGCCCGCGTAGAGGGTGCCCTGCCGAAGCTGGTCCTCGCGTTCCCCGGGGGGGATGGTGACAGCCAGCGCCAGGAGTTCGCGCTCTCGCCCAAGGGGTTGCCTGCACATGACCAGGTCGAAGCCGAGGTGGCCGCCCGGATCCAGAGCCTGGCATACAAGCCCCCTGCGGCTGGCCTGCCGGTGCCTCCTGAGTCCGAGATCGGGCGCCACCAGCATGACCTGGACGCGTACGCCGAGCGCTACCGTAGATACATCCGGCAGCGCGGAGCCCAAGAGGACCTTGCCTCCCGTACTCTGGCCGTGGAGCTCAAGCTCGTCAACAGCGGGTCGGCAGCAGCTGAGGACATAGACGTCGTTGCCGGATTTCCTGAAGGGATCCGGCTCCTGCGCGAGGAGGATCGGCCAGTGCCGCCGGAGCCGCCGGAGACTCCCCTGCCGCCGCAGCCGCAGGGCCTCCTTGGGATTGGACAGATCCTGCGGGCGTTCGAGCGAGCCAATGCGAGCCAGAGCATTGCTGCCTTCCCGCCTGCGTATCCCTCGCTGCCCCCGCAGGTGACGGGGCCGGAGGTCGCGGAGGGCGATGGGCGTGAGGTGTCTTACTGGGTACGCATGCTGAAGCAGGGCAGGGAGCGCACGCTGGATCCCGTCTATGCCGTGGTCCCTGCAGGTGAGTCGGCACCGTCCTTCCACATCGAGTACTGCCTGATCGCGGCTAGCTCCCCCGGACAGGCGACAGGGCAGCTGCACGTCATTGTGAATCCCGGGGACGCCATGCCTAATCCTTGACAACTCCCGAGTCGCCCATATTCGCGACAGAGAGGCGAGCTCGCGGGAATGGGTGCTGTGTCCCGGGATTCCTGGGTGGCTGGAGGAGAGCATGTCACACGTCATACTTGATACTTCGTCTGCGATTGCACTGGCGTTTGCGCAGCACGAGAAGAAAGCCGCGTCAGGGGATGTGCATGAACTGTGGAGCCGGCACCTTGCACTGCATGGGGCCGTCGAGGCGCTCATCCTGTATGATGAGGTTCTGCTGGACGGGCCGGTGCGTTCGGAGCTCGGGCCATATTGCGGACAGATCGCTAGACTCATACACAAAACGACGAGACCGGACTCGACCGGGCTGGACAGAGAGTGGGTCATCTGGAGCATTACGCATGTGGATGATCTACGAGGCCGAGGCGAGCGGGAGCCATAAGAAAGAAAGGAGACAGAGGTAGCCGAAGCTACCAAAGCCTCCGTCTGTATTATACCCAGAACCGGGCCGTTGTGCAACAGCTTTCTGACATTATTCTGTGATTCAGGGGACGCCATAGTGGAATTCCGGCGACACAACCCCCATTCCTTGACGACACGCTCCCGCCGTTGCCGGCAATCGCAACGGAGCGCGCGGGACCCTTCGGCTACGCTCAGGGCAGGCTACGGCCGCACGCTACAGGAGAGGCAGACGGCCACCAATGCATAAGATAGTGCTGGAAAAAGTCGGTCCCGGGAACTTATCCGAGTGCGGCATCGGCTGCATCACCAACCCGAAGCATCAGGGCTATCAACCCAAGGTGGAATGGCTGCAGAAGCGCTTTGGCCAGGGCCTGCGCTTCCTGCTGTTCCGCGACGAAAAGGGCAAGCCACTGGCGCGTCTCGAATACGTGCCCGGCGAATACGCCTGGCGCCCGGTGGACGCCAAAGGCTGGCTGTTTGTGCATTGCCTGTTGGTATATCCCCGGCGCAAAGTGGTAGGCGGGCTGGGCAGCCGGCTGATCCGGGCCTGCCTGGAGGAAGCGCGGCTGGCAGGCGCCACGGGCGTGGCGGCCATGGTGAGAGACGGCCCCTGGATGGCAGGCAAGCAGGTGTTTCTCAACAACGGGTTCGAGCAGATAGCGGAGGCCGATGGGTTCCAGTTGGTCATTCACCGCCTGAAAGAAGGCCCCGAGCCGCGCTTTCGCGACATCAGCGGGAACGCGGCGAAGTACCAGGGGCTGCACATCGTGTATTGCGCTCAATGCCCCAAGCTGCCCAAGTCGGTGAACGACGTGTCGGCGATGGCGGCCGAGCACGGCCTGGAACCGAAGGTCACCGTGCTCAACAGCGCGCGCGAAGCGCAGAACGCACCGTCGTACTATGGCGTTTTCAGCCTGGTGTGGAACGGGCGGCTGCTGTCGGATAATTACGTGAGCAGAGGGCGATTCAAGTACATCCTGCGGGACGAGATCCTGAGAGAGAAGGAGTAATGGGTGCGGAATCCGTGGACGTAATACCCATTTCTTGACGACACGCTCGCGCCGTTGGTGGCAAGGGCGGGAATGGGCGCTATGTGCCCGGGACCCCGAACGGAACTCAGAATGGCCTTGTCACCAACGGGACGCCGCACGGGCGTCACGCTGTCCGAGATGCTCTTCTGCCTCGTGCTGGTGCTCGGGGGCCTGGTGGGCAGCTACGTCGGCGGACTGCACTTCCGGTGGATCGGCGTGCTCGTGGGGTTCCCTCTCGGCTTCCTCGCTGCGGCCGTGGGGCTGCTCCTGCTGGTGGCCATCCCCGAGTCGCTTTGGCTGGCCGGGCCGATGTACCCGCCGTGCCACAACGGAAGCTGCAAGGGCCGGCGGTGGCCTGCGGATATCGGGGACTACGACACCGTGGTCGTGGGCGAAGAGCTGGTGCTTCGCTGCCGATGCGGCCGGGACTACGACAGGGAGGGGAGGAGGTTCATGGAGCGGCTGCCGGATGGGACGCTGAAGCCGTACATGGTCCACCGGCCCTTCCGGGGGTGGTTCGAAGACACGAGTGGCGATCAGTGACACGCAAGTGAGACCGGGGTCAGACCTCATAAAATGGGTTCTCGCAGAGCGCACCCCGTGTTGCCCGGCACCATCTGGTAGGAAGACCTCTTTTGTGAGGTCTGACCCCGGTGTGCCCGAGAAGAAGGACCCGGGAGGAAGGCAGTGGTCAGTGGGTAGTGGATAGTGGTCAGTCACGGAGGACGCATGGACGGCAACAGCCGCGGCGACCACAGAGAACACGGAGAGCACGGAGAAAGGCGCCGGGTCACAGATCCTTGCGGAGCTCCGGGGCAATCTCGTCGGCCTGCTCCCGGTACATCTCCCACATGGAAGTCACGAAGGCGTTGGCCTTCTCCTCCTCCCGCCACCAGCGGTCCACGTAGTCGAAGAAGGACGGGTGGTCCCAGCACTCCACCATACCCGTGAGGCGGGCGGCGAGGGCCTGGCCGACCCAGGTGGGCCCGTTGAGCTTGCGGTAGCCCTCGGCCTTGCGGCCGTTGTTGCCCCGGCTGTCGCCGAAGGTCTCCCAGGTGGCCGGGTCGACTTCCTCGTGGCGGGCGTTGGGGTTGCCGAGCGAGATCAGCCAGAGGGCCTTCTGCCCGCCGAAGCCCTTGCCGTAGTAGGTCTGCTGATCCTCCTGGAAGGTGGCCCTCACGTTCATCATCCCCTCGTGCCCGAGCATCAGGCCGGCGAAGAGGATGGGCCATTTGCGGCCGGAGTTGTGGCCGCCGTTCCCGATCCAGAGATCGTCGTCGGATAGCACCACGCCGTAGTAGTCGATCCCCTTCTGGACGAAGCGCAACAGCAGCGTCTCCCGCTCGCGGTCGGGGTCCTTGAGGAGCAGCAGGAGGCCGACGTCGGAGACGATGTTGGTGATCTCCCGACCGTAGTCGGGCATGTTCTCGAGCGGGTGCATCATGCGGTTGACCCACTGGCGCTGGTGGTCGAGCCAGATGCGTTCCAGGAAGCGCTCGTAGCGCGCGATATCGGGGACGGTCTCCGGCGGGGCGAGGCCGGGCAGCAGGTCGCGGCGGAGCTGGGAGGCTCTGAAGGGCTCGCGCCACGTGCCCACGTAGGCCGGGCGGAAGGCGTCGTCCGCCGGTGGCTCGGCGAGACACGTGAGCACCACGGCAGTGCGCAGCGGCCCGCGGCAGTACTGGCCGGGCACCGTGTCCGGGGTCTTGACGCCGATCTGCTCCACCCCGGCGGTGCTCACGAGGGAGTCGCCCGGCTTCAGGGCGAGGGGGAAGCTCGCCCGCAGGGAGGCGTCGAAGCCGGCGCAGCGGCCGTCGTAGCCCTGCGCGCTGCCGGCCGGCGGGTTGACGACGGAGCCGTGCCGGTCGTCGGTGGGGGCCGGGGTCACGCTTTGCACCGTCACGGGGCCGACGGCCCACCAGTCGCCGGTGATGAAGCGGCCGGCCCGGACGGAGTCGGTGAAGCTCCAGGTGATGCCGTATTGGCT
>JASFTU010000299.1:0-4260 GCA_050050635.1 Candidatus Brocadiaceae bacterium | reverse complement strand
GTCGAGGCCACCGACGACGCCGAGCGCGCCCTCGACGGCGCCGACTACTGCATCAACATGATCCAGGTTGCCGGCTACAAGCCCGGCACCGCCACCGACTTCGAGGTCCCGAAGAAGTACGGCCTCCGCCAGACCATCGGCGACACCCTCGGCATCGGCGGCATCATGCGCTCCATCCGCACCATCCCCGTGATGATCGAGTACGGCCGCATCATGGAGCGCGTCTGCCCCGACGTCATGTTCCTCAACTACGTCAACCCCATGGCCATGAACACCTGGGCCATGCTCAAGGCCACCAGCATCCGCACCGTCGGCCTCTGCCACAGCGTCCAGGGCAGCTACAAGCACCTGTGCAAGGCCATCGACGTGGACCCCGAGGAGGTCAACTGGACCTGCGCCGGCATCAACCACCTCGCCTTCTACCTCAGCCTCGAGCACAACGGCGAGGACATCTACCCGCGCATCAAGGAGAAGGTCGCCAGCGGCGAGTACCGCCCCGAGTGGGACCGGGTGCGGCTGGACGTGATGCTCCGCATCGGCTACTACATCACGGAGAGCAGCGAGCACCTGTCCGAGTACGTCCCGTGGTTCATCAAGCGGGACCGCCCCGAGCTCATCGAGAACTACAACGTCCCGCTCGACGAGTACCCCCGCCGCTGCGAGCGGCTCAACTCGCGCTGGGGGCAGATGAAGGAGGACCTCGAGGCCGGCAAGGGCTTCGACCAGATCCGCCGCTCGGGTGAGTACGGCTCCGGCATCATCCACTCCATGGCCACGGACACGCCGCGGCTCATCCACGGCAGCGTCCTGAACCATGGCATCATCGACAACCTCCCCCAGGGCTGCTGCGTCGAGGTGCCCTGCCACGTGGACAAGAACGGCGTCCAGCCCATGCGCGTCGGGTCGCTCCCGCCCCAGTGCGCGGCCATTGACATGATGAGCATCGGCGTGCAGGAGCTCACCGTCGAGGCCGCCCTCACGGAGAATCGCGACCACATCTACCACGCCGCCATGCTCGACCCGCACACCGCCGCCGAGCTCGACCCGGACCAGATATACTCCCTCGTGGACGATCTCATCGAAGCCCACGGCGACTACATCCCACTCGGCCTCCGCCAGCGCCGCACCCCGTGGAACGGCGCCCGCCTGCAGGAGGACATCTGGACGGCGCCATGACCAAGTTCCTCTTCCTCGACTACCGCGAGATCGAGACCATCTCCGGCTTCGCCCGCAAGCTGGAGCAGCCCGTCAAGCACGAGGGCAACCCGCTCTTCATCGCCGACCAGCCGTGGGAGAACGGCAACATGCAGCTCTACGGCAGCGTGCTGAAGGCCGAGGGCAGGCCGTTCCAGATGTGGTACACGGTCATCCACCGGCCGTGGACCATGTATCTGTGCTACGCCGAGAGCGACGACGGGATCCAGTGGCGCAAGCCGCTCTTCGATATCTTCGAGCACGAGGGGCAGCAGACCAACATCGTCTTCGCCGAGGACCCCCACGGCACGGCAGTCATATACGATGAGGCCGAGCCTCGCGAGGACCGACGCTACAAGCTGGTATCCGGCACGGCCCCCTCGGGGTGCATCAGTGCACACTACAGCCCGGATGGGATCCACTGGAGCCCGGTGCGGCAAAAGGGCCACCCGGTCATCACCACCAACCCGGACAGCCCGATGGCCTTCCTCAGGCAGCCCACCGGCCGCTACGCCGTCCATCACCGCCTTCACGGCCACGGCCGCCGCGTGTTCCGCAGCGAATCCTGGGACTTCCGCTTCTTCAGCGGCGAGCCCCGCATGATCGTGGAGCCCGACGCCGGCGACCCGCCCCAGATCCAGTTCTACGGCATGGGCGCCGCGCCGTACGGCAGCTACGAGATCGGCACGCTGTGGATCTTTAGCACCGACCCCGACGAGATGGGCTTCGGCAAGAGTCGCGGCTACCAGGAGGCCGAGCTCACCTACGCGCGCCACGGTCACGCCTGGCACCGCGCCGCCCAGGGCACGCCCTTCATCCCCCACGGGGGCGCGGACTCGTGGGAGCGCGGCAACCTCCAGTGCGCCTCACAGCCCGTGTTCCTCGACGACGAGATCCGCTACTACTACATGGGCACCACCATGACCCACCAGCGCCACTGGGAGCTCGAGCCCCAGACCGCCGGCGTCGGCATGGCGAGCATGCAGCCCGACCGCTTCGTCGCCCTCTGTGCCGGGGGCGAGCCGGCCGAGTTGCTGACCGTGTCCTTTCGATTGCCCTCCACCGAGCTTCTCATCAATGCCGCCACCGAGAGCAACGGCTGGGTCCGCGTCGAGGTGCTGGACGCTGAGGGCGCCCCGGTGAAGGGCCTGGGGCGCACGGACTGCGTGCCCGTGAAGGGAGATTCCACGTCCCATCAACCGCGGTGGAGCCGCGAGCAGCTCAACCATCTCGTCGGCAAGTCCATCCGCCTGCGCCTTCGCGCGCGCAATGCCCGCCTCTACTCCATCTACGCCACAGAGCCGGACGAAGAAGCCGTGTACCATCGCTTCACGGCGCCCCGGCCCTGATGCGCCACGGAGACGAGCTATGAGCGATCAGAGGACGCACGAAGAGAAAGCCCCAGCCCGCCGGGAGTTCCTGCGAGCCGCGTCAGTAACGGCCGCCGGGGCCCTCCTCGGCGCACGCACGGCCGCTCTCACCCGGGAGAACCAAAGCATGAACAAGCAGCCCAACCTCCTCTTCATCTTCGCCGACCAGATGCGCGCCCAGGCAATCGGCTTCATGGGCAACGATCAGGTCCGCACGCCGAACCTGGACACCGCGGCCAAACAGGGGATGGTCTTCGAGCATGCCGTCTCCTCCTGCCCCGTCTGCACGCCCTACCGCGCCTCGCTGCTCACCGGACGCTACCCCCTGAGCAACGGCATGGTGCTCAACGACGTGCGCCTCCCTGTCGAGGAGACCACCATCGCCGACGTGCTCGAGGGCGCCGGCTACGAGACGGGCTACATCGGCAAGTGGCACTTGGACGGCCCGATGCGCGGCGGCTTCACCCCGCCCGGGCCCCGCCGCCAGGGCTTCGACTACTGGGCCGTCGCCAACTGCACCCACAGCTACATGCGCTCCTACTACTACCGCGACGAGCCCGAGCCCATCTGGATCGACGGCTACGACGCCGACCACCAGACCGACCTCGCCATCGACTTCATGCGCCGGCACGCCGCCGACCCCTTTTGCCTCTTCGTCTCCTGGGGCCCGCCGCACGGGCCGTACAACCAGATGCCGGAGGAGTACAAGACCCACAGGCCCGAGGACGTCCGCCTCCGCCCCAACTGCACCGCGCCGAAGCGCGAGCAGATCTCGGGCTACTACTCCCACATCGGCGCACTCGACCGCGACTTCGGCCGCATCATGTCCGCCCTCGACGAGCTCGACATCGCCGAGGATACCATCCTCGTCTTCACCTCCGACCACGGCGACATGCTCGGCTCCCAGGGCGAGTACAAGAAGCAGAAGCCCTGGGACGAGTCCATCAGGGTGCCATTCGTCATGCGCTACCCCGGCGCCGTCCCCGCTGGCCGCCGCACGCCCGCGTTGCTGAACTCCGTAGATGTGATGCCCACCCTCCTCAGCCTCATGGGCGTCCCCGCGCCCGGCAGCGTCGAGGGGACCGACCTCTCGCCCATCGCCAAAGGCGCCGATGGCCCCCGGCCCGAGTCGGCGTTCCTGCAGCACGCCTGCCCCTTCATCGAGCGCATCCCCGAGTGGCGCGGCGTCCGCACCGAGCGCTACACGTACGTGCGCGCCCTCGAGGGGCCGTGGCTGCTGTACGACAACGAGAAGGACCCGTACCAGATGCAGAACCTCATCGGGGACACCGCACACGGGGCTCTCGAGGCGCAACTGGACGCCGAGCTGGAGAAGTGGCTGGAGCGCACCGACGACGACTTCCAGCCGCGCGAGGTGTACTGGCGGCGTTTCGGCTACGAGGTGGACGACAGGAAGCAAATGCCCTACATCAACAAGGTCGGCCAGCACGACCTCTAATCCCCACCGCTTGACACTTCCCCCCCGTGTGGCACGGCTTGCTTGTCAAGCCGTGCGCCGCCTTTGCCTCACAACCCCAACACCTGGCACTCCCCCTCAACCCGCGGCACCCGCACCGTTCGTCCCTCCACCTCCAGCCTGACCACTTCCTTCGCGTCGTCAAAGTCCGTCCGCCGCACCAGCACCTGGTCCCCCAGCCGCAGCCCGGACACCACCGGCCCCGGCTCTGTGGGCACG
>JASFTU010000298.1:0-4261 GCA_050050635.1 Candidatus Brocadiaceae bacterium | reverse complement strand
CGCCCGCACCGTGTACTGCCACGAGTGGAACCCGGAAGGGTCATGGTACGACCGGGACGCCGCCGCCGTCGCCGTCTTCGAGATGACCGACGACATCGTTTACGTCTATCAGGGGAGCTGGTGCGCCGAGGGCTGCCGGACCTCCTGGGAGGCGGAGTGGCGGGTCGTGGGGACCGAGGGGACCGTCCTGTGGGACGGCGCCGACGGACTGCATGCCGAAGTCATCGCCGAGCGGGGCGAGCGCAGCCCCCGGATGGAGGAAGTGCCGATCCGCGTCCCCGACCCCGACCGGAAAGGGCGCGATGCCGTCATCGACGAGTTCATACGGTGCGTCCGCACCGGCGGGACGCCGGAGACGCACGCCGCCGACAACATACGGAGTCTGGCCATGGTGTTCGGCGCCATCGAGAGCGCTGAAGCGGGGAGGAAAGTTGAGATCCGTCCCGGGGCGGTTGGCGCCGGGGAGTAACCCGAGGAGGACCATGGGCGGGAGCCTGGAAGACAGGCTGGAGAGGCTGGCGCGGTTGCGCGAGGGCGATCTGGACGAGGGAGCCGTGGCGGACCTGCGGTCGGCCCTGCGCAGCGGCAACAACGCGCTCGTCGCGGCCGGCGCGGAAGCCACGGCACGATGCCATGCAACGGAATGCGTCGAGGAACTGGTCTCTGCGTTCGACCGGTCCATGGATGCTCCCGGGCGGGACAAGGGTTGCCTGGGGAAGACGGCCGTCGTCCGCGCGCTCAACCGGCTCGGCCACGATGGGGCCGACCTGTTCCTTCGCGGTGCCGGGCACGTGCAGATGGAGCCGGTCTACGGGGGGCAGGAGGATGCGGCACCCGACCTGAGGTGCGAGTGCGCGGTGGCGCTGGTGCGGACGGGGCACCCCGACCTGTTCCGCGTGCTGACGGACCTGCTCTTCGATTCCGAACCGGGGCCGCGCCGGACGGCGGTGGAGGCCCTGCGCCGGCTCGGAGGGGCCGAAAGCGAGTTGCTCCTGCGCGCCAGGGCGCTGGCCGGAGACGCCGAGACCTCCGTGACCGGTAACTGCTTCCTGGCGCTGCTGGGACTGGATCCGTGCGCCGCGCTGCCCTTCGTGGCGCGATTCCTGGACGCCGACGCCGCCGCCGTGGCCGAGGAGGCCGCCCTGGCCCTCGGGGAATCCCGGCGGCCCGAGGCACTGGAGCTGTTGCGGAGCCGATGGGATGCGAGCGTCCGCGCGGAGGAGAAGGACAGGCTGCTGCTGCCCATCGCGTTGACCAGACAGGAGGAGGCGTTCGAGTTCCTCCTCCGGCTCGTGCGGGAGGCGCCGCAGGAGCGCGCCGTGGCGGCGGTGGAGGCCCTGCACCTCTACGACAACGGCGGCGAAAGACGGCGACGTGTCGAGCGGGCCGTCAGGGAGCGCAACGCAGCGGCGGTCACGCGCGCCTGTCGGCAGACCTTCAATCCCCGGTGAGAGATGGCCGAATCCCCTTTCCACGTTGCGGGCGGCCCCGACGAGGAGCAGCTCGAGCAGTTCCACCGCACCGTCCTGCGGGTGCTGGACGAAATCGGCGTGGAGGTCGGCGTGCCGGCGTTGCTTGAGGCAGCGGCCGGAGAGCCGACGGCACGCGTTGAGGGGACCCGCGTGCGCCTGGCGCCGGAAGTGGTGGAGCGAAGCGTTGCTGGCTACCGGGAACGGCATGGGGACACCGCGTCGAGCGCGGACCGGTTTACCATCGACATCCTCACGGGCTTCGCCTTCCAGGACCTGGATCCCTTCACCGACCGGCTGGAGCCGATGACCACCGAGAGGTGCATTCGGACGGCCAGGCTTGTGGACACGCTGCACGACCGGGGCGTGCGGGGCGGCACGCCGGGGCTGCCCCGGGACGTGCCGCCACAGCTCCGGGAGATCCTGGCTTACAGGATCGGGTGTCAGAACTCCCGCACGGCCGCGCACGTGGGCGTGAGTTCCTCCGAGAGCGCCGAGGTCGTCTACGAGATGTCGCGCGTGGCCGGGCTCTCGTTCGACCTGCCGGCGTTCGTGCTCAGCCCCCTGCGCGTGGCGGGGGAGAGCGTCGAGCTGGCACTGGATTTCCTGGCGAGCGACCGCGACGTGCGGGTGTTCCTCACGGCCATGCCGCTGCTGGGGGTGACGGCTCCGCTCGACGTGTCCGGGGCGTTCGTTCAGCACGTGGCGGGGGTGCTGGCCGGCTACACACTGTTCGACCTGAT
The DNA here is from genome assembly GCA_050050635.1 of Candidatus Brocadiaceae bacterium. Taxonomy (GTDB): domain Bacteria; phylum Planctomycetota; class Brocadiia; order SM23-32; family SM23-32; genus JASFTU01. The sequence continues at coordinate 2,049 of JASFTU010000298.1, read as the reverse complement.
GGGCCTGGCGGAGCGGGTCGAGTATCATTTCTCCGTCTATCCGTTCGACATGAAGTTCGGGACGATCGCCTACGGGACACCTCGCCACGTGCTCGCGCACCTGTTCGGAGTGCGGGTCAACCGCTACTACGGTGCCGACACGCGCACCTGTAAGGCCTTTCATACCAACGCCTTGCGTCCGGACGCGCATTCTATTTCCCAGCGGGCCGCCTTCGGAGCGCTCGCCGCGTTGTCGGGAGCCAGGAACTTCACCTTCGGGGGGATGCTCGGCATTGACAAGATTTTCAGCGCCGAGCAGCTCCTCATCGACGTGGAGATCGTGGAGTACCTGGAGCATCTGGTGGGCGGACTGGAGTCCGACGAGGCGGCACGGGCGTTCGAGGTGATCGACGCCGTGGGCCCCGGCGGCGACTTCCTGACGCACCCCGGCACGCTGGCCGGCTACCGCGACCTGTGGATCTCGGACCTGTTCGAGAACCTGTCGCCCGAGCAGTGGAGCCAGCGGAAGGGCACCACGTTGCGGGAGAGGCTGCGGCGACGCGTGGGGGAGCTGCTGGACTCCTACAGCTACGAGCCGGACCCCGCGATAGTGGCGGAGCTGGACCGCATCTACGAATCGGCGGTCGCCCGGCTCAGGTGAGCCGGGCCAAGAAAGGAGAGCCTGCCATGCAACGTGTCTCAAGGGAGCATACGGTCTCGATGGAGAGAAGGTATCGGGTGTTCGACCCGGTGGCCGAGGTCGAGCCGGGGGAATCATTCCTCGTGGAGACGATCAACTTCCGGACGCCGATCATCCGCACTCCCCAGGACGCGAATCCTGCGACCTTCCGCGAGCGTGAGGAGACGGGGCCCATCTACGTGCGGGGCATCGAGCCCGGGGACGTGCTGGCCATACACGTCGAGGACATCCAGCCGGAGGGCCATGCCAGCGGAGGGTCGGTGGAGGACCCGGAGGCCGCATCGTTCCTCCGCATCGAGGGCGGCATGGTGCACTTCCCGGGCGGGCTGCGGGCGCCGATCGAGATGATGATCGGCGACATCTACGTGACGCCGGCCGAGCCCTGTCCCAACCCCTGGGACAACGGGGGCAACATGGACTTCAAGGACGTGCGGGCCGGCAATGCGCTGCTCCTCCGCGCCGAGCGCGAGGGCGGGCTGCTGGTTCTGGGCGACCTGCACGCCTGCCAGGGAGATGGCGAAGTGCTGGGACTGGGGGCCGAGTGCGCCGGCGAGGTGCGACTGCGGGTCACGGTGGACGAGGACTATCTGCCCGTGCGCCCCATGATCCTGAAGCCGGACTCCTTCGTCTGCATCGCGTGCCGGCGGGACTACGCGGAGGCGCGTGACCTGGCGGCGCAGGACGCCGCCGAGATCCTCGCCCGGCGCACCGGGGTAACCATGCAGGAGGCTTTCCTTTACGCCACGACGGTGGGCGACCTGCGGAACGGAGCCGTGTGGGGCATGGGCAGCAACGACCTTCCCGCCGTGGTCGGCCTGGAGGTGCCGCTGCCCCGCTGAGGGCGACCGGTATCCTTCCGGCCTTGCGGCTCCCGCTCGGCGGCGTTATTCTCTCGGGGCGCCGCGGCTGGTTCCCTTGCGCAAGGAGGTCGCAAAGGTGCTTCACGAGATCGATCCGATGCGGTTCGCGCTGAAGTGTTTCGACGCGTGGGCGACGCGATGGATGTTGCTCAGTTCGGGGGACTTCACCGAGGGAAGCTTCAACAGCATGACGGTGGCCTGGGGCAGCCTGGGCATCATGTGGGGCAGGCCCTTCGCCATGGTCGTGGTGCGCCCGACGCGCTACACCTACGAGTTCATGGAGAGCTCGGACAACTTCACGCTCTGCCTCTTCCCACCGGAGTATGAGGACACGCTCCTGATGCTGGGCTCGAAGTCCGGCCGGGACACCGACAAGATCGCCGAGTCCGGCCTGACACCCGTCGCGGCGGCCCAGGTGTCCAGCCCGTGCTACGAGGAGGCCGAACTGGTCATCGAGTGCCGCAAGATCTACTTCGATGACTTCGAGCCGGAGCGTTTCCTGGCGGATTA
>JASFTU010000297.1:0-4262 GCA_050050635.1 Candidatus Brocadiaceae bacterium | reverse complement strand
CGACGAAGCACAAGCGGACCGGCGACGAGGTCCCCTACTACTATCCACGGCAGGGAGCGTTCCGACAGGGCTATCCCGGCGGCATGAAGAGGAACGTACGGTACATGATCGAGAACCTGCCCCAGTACCTGGATGCCGCCGACGAGTTCTACCTCGATCCGAGCACCGGCATCCTCTTCCTGCGCCTGCCCCCCGGCGCCGACCCGAACGAGCTGCGCCTGGAGTTGAGCAACGACTACGGACAGATCGCCATCCCCGACCAGAGTCACGTCGAGGTGTCCGGGCTTCGGTTCAGCTTTGCGCGGGGGGCGAGCGTCGCCATCGAGGGCGACTCGAGCCACATCGACGTCCACCACTGCGAGTTCTACGATGCTGCCGAAGTCGGCGTCCGTGCGGGCATCGGCATGGCCCGCAGGGAGCCGTGCACGGACTTCCTGGACCACATCCGCGTGGCGGACTGCGACTTCCGGAACGTGTGGGAGACGGGCGTGAAGATCGCCGACGGTTCCGGCGGTTCGCTGATGCAGCCATTCGGCCGTCTGGGCCGCGTCGACGTCCTGCGCAACCGATTCTACAATACGGGTTTCCGGCACGCGGGCAACGTACAGTCCAACGTGCCCACCGTCTCCGTTCTGTACCCGAGAACCGCGGAGATAGCCGGGAACATCGTCCGGCACAGTTTCGGCTCGGGCATCGTGGTATTCGGAGGCAAGCAGGGAGCACTCGGCTCCCTGGCCATCCGCACCGTGAACGTTCCCTTCATCCGCATACTGGTGCACCACAACCTCACCGAGGACACCGCCCGGGGCGTCAACGACTACGGCGGCCTGGCGCTCTGGCAGGGCGGCCCGATCTACGCCTACGGCAACAACATCGGCAGTTCCGTGGGGCACATGCCCGGCGGCTTCTGGGGAATCCCCATGGCGAATCTTTCCTACCCGCTCTATCTGGACGGAGCCTACAAGGTCTATTGCTTCAACAACATTATCTGGGGTGCGACCACCGACGAAGACGACCCGTACCGCAGCATGAACTCCGCCTACTTCATGGTCTTCGGCTTCCTCAACCAGTTCATCGGAAACACCGTCTACCGGCACGGCAAGGGCATCGGCGGCAGCAGCGGGAACCGTTGCGACGTGCTCGGCAACGTGTTCAGCGAGATCAGGGACGTCTTCCTCGCCAATAACCGCACGGGGGACCCCTCCCTGGTGGGCGGCGGCGACGATGCTACCTCAGGGCTGCGCGGTGTGCCCTCGCTGGCATTCAGCCGGAACGTCTTCCACGGTCAGGCTGAGGCAGGGGCGATCCTCAAGCAGCGCTATGACGACCAGGACCGGCCGACGCTGAACATCCCGCTGCAGATCGCGGCCGAGAGCATCTCCGCCATGTCCCGGCAGATGCAGGACTTCCCCATCCGCTGCGGCGAGCTGGGAGTGGAGACCGAGGGACGGCCGATCATCGGCTGCCCCGCGCCGAAGATACACTCCAGCGCGGACGTCGACTTCCGCCTGCCGCCCGACTCGGTGGCGGTCGATCGCGGGGCATCCTACTTTGTTCCCTGGTCGCTCTATGGAACGGTCGGCGAGTGGCATTTCACAGAGAACCACGCCGATCCGCAACGCGTGATCGACTACCACTGGTACATGAGCGAGGCGCACTTCTACCGCATGATGTACGAACAGGTGCCGACGTTCGACCTCCAGGTCAATCGGGCTTCGCTGGAGGATTTCGTCCCCTCGCCGAGCGAGGACTGGACCGACGGTGCCCTGCTGTTCGACGGCAGGCGTTTCGCTCGCTATCCGGACGCGCCACTGCGTGAGGACTTCCGCATCCCGCTGTCGCGCTTCCGGGGCAAGCACAAAAGACGGATCCCCGATGAACCGCCCTTTGAGGTCGTCGAGGGCGAAGGGCAACGTGAGGGCTACCTGCGGTATCCTGCTGAACTCCGCAAGACGCTGGCGATCGGGACCCAGAACATGCTGGTGGAGGCGAGCCTGAGAACGGATCCCGGCCATACGCGCGGCACCGTTCTGAGTAAGCATGACGGCAGCTCGGGCTACCGGCTATCCGTCAACGGGTCGGGCGAGGCCGAGTTCCGGGTGAGCAGCGGCGGCAAGCATGCTTCCATCGCCACCGCGGAACCCTTCAACGACGGCAACTGGCACCACGTGCTGGCCGAGATCGACCGGCGGACCGGACGTATGGCCATCTACCTGGACGGCAGGCAATCGGCCCGGGCCCAGACGGGCCTCTCCCCTGACGCGTCCCTGGACAACGGCGCTGACTTCCTGGTGGGCAAAGCCTCGGGCGATTCGGGTCACTTCAAGGGAGCGATCGACTTCCTGCGGGTCTGCCGCGGCACCCTTGCGGACGCGGAGACGGATATCGGCGAGCTCTACGAGTGGCAGACCAACGGTCCATTCAGGTACGACTTCGCGGGCAACCCGCCTATGGGCGCCGGGCGCGACGCCGGGGCCCTTGAGCACGTTGATTGACCAGACACAACCAGAGGAGCAGTCTGTGAGCGATCGAGAAGTTCGGATCGGCATCATCGGCACCGGCAAGATCGGCAACAGCCACCTGAGAAGGTATGCGGGCATTCCCGACGCCAGGGTGGTGGCGGTGGCCGACATCGACCGGGAGGCCGTCGAGGCGGCGGCCGGGGAGTACGGCGTGCCGCACGTCTATACCGACTACGAGGAGTTGCTCAGGCGTGACGACCTGGAGGCCGTGGACGTCTGCCTCCACAACATGTTGCATCGACGGGTGAGCTGCGACGCAATGCGCGCCGGCAAGCACGTCTACTGCGAGAAGCCCATCGCGGCCACCTACGCCGACGGCCGGACCATGCTCGAGTGCTCCCGGAGCACGGGGCAGATGCTCCACATCCAGGTCGGCACGATGTTCGGGGCGGCGTCGCGGGCCGCCCGGGAAGTCATCGAGTCCGGGCGCTGCGGGGACATATACCACGGCCGGGCCTACGTGAACCTGAAGTGCAACCGTCCGTTTGTGGACGGGAAGAATACTCCCGCCTTCGTCCGGAAGGAGACGGCCGGCGGCGGCGCGCTCATCGACTGGGGCATCTACGTCATCTGCCAGATTCTGTGGCAGATGGGCAATCCCGCGCCGGAGCGCATCACCGGCCAGACGTACGACCGCGTGCCGATGGACGAGGCCCTGCGGGAGGAGAGCGGATACGACGTAGAGGAGATGGGCGTGGGGTTCGTGCACTTCGAGAACGGCGCGAGCATGGACATCCTCGCCGCGTGGGCTCTGAACCTGGACGAGGCAGTGGGTTGCTCGGTGGCCGGCGATAGGGGCGGCATCGTGTTCGCGCCCTTCTTCGTCAAGGACGCCCCGCCCGTCCGCTTCTTCTCCGCGGTCAGTGACCCCTGGGTCTCGGAGCCGCTGGATCTGGACGCAGCCAAAGCCCACTGGGCCGAGGTGGGGCACGGTGACGCCTACGACAGCCCGCAGCACCATTGGGTGCGCGTGCTGCAGGACCGTGTGCCGCTCATGCCGACGGCCGAAGTCGCGCTCAACATGATTCTGATTGCCGAGGGTATCTATCGGTCGGCCGAACTCGGGCGGGAGGTCCGCGCCGAGGAGATCACGGAGGCATAGCTCCGTCTGCGCCGCGAAGATCCCTCGCACCTGGAACTGGAGGATGGAATGCGTTGTGCACGTTCGCTGTTCTTTACCGTCGTCGTGTTTGGCGCGTTTGCCTGGTCGGGTGCCACAGCGCAGGAGTACTCCTGGCAGAAACCCCACGCGAAGGTGATCGAGACGGGAGACCTGGAGTGGGCGCCCGAGCCGTTCGAGTATGCGCCCGGCGATTCCGTCCGCTACATCGACTACGAGAACGGCGATGACGCCAACGGCGGGACGACGAAGCAGAGCGCGTGGAAGCACCACCCCTGGGACGCGGCAGCCCGGGGCAACGCCCGCGCCTGCCGCGGTAGCCACACATACGTGTTCAGAGGCGGCGTGACCTACCGTGGTGCACTGAGCGTCCCGGCCGGGGCATCGGCACGGTTGACCCGTGATCCCGCCTGGGGCGAGGGCGAGGCACGCTTCTACGGCTCGCAGGGGATCGAAGGCGGCTGGCAACGAGGCGCTGACCACCCCCGTATTCCGGAACCCGGTAAGGTCTGGTACATCGACCTGGACTTCGCCCCGCGTAACCTGTGGCTGGTCGAGAGGGACGAGATCACGCGCATCCACCTGGCCCGCGACCCGAACTGGACCGAGCCGGACCCACA
>JASFTU010000296.1:0-4265 GCA_050050635.1 Candidatus Brocadiaceae bacterium | reverse complement strand
TGGATGGTAGGGGCAGGCCCCCGTGCCGCCCCGCCGGAGAGCCGCCGGTTCAATCGTCCAGGTAGCCCAGACTCCTCAGGTGCGTCATCACGCGCTTTTGCTCGGCGGGGCTGAGCTTCACCCCCACCATCCTGTCGGTCTGGAGTTCTGTGAGCCGGCGCCTCAGCCCGGCGGCGACCTCCGGCTCCCGCCGCGCGACGTTGTGCCTCTCGCGCGGGTCGTCCTGCAGGTCGTAGAGCTGGGGTGGGTAATCGCCACGGAACGGGGCGTAGATGTACTTGTACCGGTTGTCCACCCGGATGCCGGCCAGCCACTCGCTCTTGTCGGGCATTATGTGACCCACTGCTTCCAGGTACGCGTCGCGGTGCGCGTCGTCCTCGCCCCTCATGATGGGCTGGAGGGGTCGGCCGCTCATCTCCTCGGGAGGCCGAATCCCGGCGGAGGCCAGGATGGTGGGAGCCACGTCGATGTGCCTGACCTGGACCGAGGACTCGCCCCGGGGCACGAGGCGGGGGTGGTGAAGCACGAGGGGCACCCGCACCAGTGTGTCGTAGAGCCCGTAGCCATGGCCCACGTGGCAGCCCCGGTACAGGAAGGATATGTGCCGGGAGGTGAGGTGCCGTTTGACCAGGAAGCGCTTCAGTTTCTTGCGCAGCTTCTTCTGGAACCTGTCGAGGGGGCCATAGGCTATGTCCTCGCCATGGTCTCCGGTGAGCACCGTCAGCGTGTTCTCCGGGAGTGTCCCGAGGAGTTCCCCCAGGTAGAGGTCGATGCTGGCCAGGGCGCGCCCGTAGAGTGTGCGCCCGTGCGCTCTGGTGTCGCACTGCGGCAGTACCTGGCGGCTCTTGTGGAGGCACCAGATGTGGAGCATCAGGAACCATGGAGTTGCGCAGCCCTGGAGCCTCGTGATCAGCTCCCGTCCCCACGCGGTGTGGACGGTATCCTCGCGCACGCGGTGCCTGTAGCTTCCGAACCCCCTGTCGAGGCCGATGGTCACGTCGAGCGGGCCCGAGACCTCGGCGTGCGTGTGATAGCCCGCATCCCGGAGAACGCCGGCCAGGCCGGTTACGTGCTCTGCGAGGCGGTATCCGGAGTGGCTCCGGACGCCGTGCTCGTAGGGGTACATCCCCGTAAGCAGGCTGGCGAATGAGGGGGAGGTCGTCGAGGTGCTCGCAATCGCGCTGGGGAAGCCGAAGCCGTTCTCCCGCAACGCGTCCAGCGTCGGTGTGTGGGCCAGGTCGACCTCGAAGACGAAGTCCGAGCGGAGGCAATCCACCACGAGCAGCAGTATGTTCGGCGCGGCCGCTATGGGCTCTTCCTCAGTCACACGGAGGGCTTCTGGCCCTATGGCGCCCCGCTGACGGCCGCCGGTTCGACTGCTTCCTCGAGCAGCTCCGCGCAGAACTCGAGTTCCTCCGCTGTGAGCTCTTCACCGAGCCAGCGCAGCAACCTGCGGTTCGCGCGCTTCTTCACCACGTGGTCAAGCAGGGGCAAACGCCATCTGGCAACCATCACTTTGTCGAGATCGAACAGGTAAAAGGCCGGTGCTTCGGTTTCGCCCGCTCTCCAGGCGGAGCAGTGCAGGTACCGGCGCCGAACACGGTATATGCCGCATGCGTGCAGATGGGCCCAGAACTGGACTAACCCGCGCAGGAACCGGCGTCGAGCAGTGCCATCCATTAGCTCGAACTTGGTGCGGAGGAAAACCTTGACCGGCTCCACCTCGCCGACGTGTTCGGTGAGCAGGATGCTGCCGACCGTGATGCCGCGCCGGCGTATCCGGGAGAACACGAGCGGATAGGGTGCCGACAGGCCGCAGTGTCGCATCCGCTGGAGGGCCCGCCAGGTGGCACGCCCGTAGGCCGGCCAGAACAGGCGCTGCAGCCCTTTCATCCACCCGGCCCACTTGTACACCTTGCCCCACAGGCGTACCCGGTTGCCTCCGCACGCGGCCAGCGCCTCGAACGTGAGGTGGGTCCTGTGGTCCTGCAGCACTCTATCGAGCGTCAGGTCCCAGGCGCCTTGCTCAGGGTCAACATCGGCATCCGGTGCCAGCTTCAGGATGCGGTAGTGCAGGTCGGCCTCCTCGGTCAGCTTGGCCAGTTCGCGGTGCACGTCGATCGGGCCCAGCGTCTGATCCAGCATATCGAACAGCGTGAGGAAGAGCCCCACGCCCGCAACAAGAACGACGACGACCACGCACGCAGCGGCTACGTGCATGACCAGGGCCGTCTGCTCCGCCCTGTCGGATACGGCGGCCACGGCCTCCGCGCGGGACTGGAGCACGGACTCCCGGACGGTATTGGCCCGCTGGGCACAGTCTGCTATGGCGGCCGCCGTGGTGTCTCCGGAGGGGGGAAGGGCGGCAACGGCGGCAGTCAACTCCGCAATCTCCTCCAGCAGCTCCCCGCGTCGTTCGCCCAGGTCGAGCCTGGACAGCGAGTGCGCAAAGGCGCGGGAGCCATCGTTGATTTCCTCGGCCAGTTCCTGCAGGTTGGCGGCCAGCATGACCGGATCGACCTCGGCGAAATCGGCATACGCCACCCGACAGTCGGTCTCGATACGGCTGGCAAGGGACAGGAGCACGACGCTCTGTTGGTTCAGCCGGGCCTGGCGCCGGAAGGCATCGCTCTGGTTGTCCGCCCCGATCAGGACCACCACGGTTGCCACGGCCGAGAACACGGCCAACGCGCCGTAGACGAGGATCCTCTGGCGGGCAACCTTGTGGTAGTCGGTGTCGGTTCTTCGGTTCTGCACAACCAGCTGGTGCTCCGGGCGATGGATCAGGGCCACAGGGGCAAGCACGGGGCGGAGAGGGACACATGCCGGCAAGCCTGGCTCTGCCCACAAGCCCCGCACCGGCGCTGACACGCCGCTCTACCAGGTGGAGAGCCGGTTCTCGGGCGGCCGGGCCTCCTCAGGGCTCTTCCTTCAACTCGCGCGCGATCTCGCTCAGTTCTCGCGCGTTGATCTCCGGGAGGCTCTTGCCTCTGTCCTCGACCTTCTCGTTGAACTTCAGGGTTGTTTCGACCATCCGCTCGTGCGTCTCTTGGGTGCCGCCGTAAAGGTAGAAGTTCTCCCCTCGTGTGATCCTGATCTCGTCGTCCTTCCCGTCCAGACCGACGCCGAGGAGACCCCGTATATTGAGCGGTTTCTCTTCTTTGGACATGCCCGTCATGGAGGCTCCGTTGTGCAGACTAACTCAACCCATGCTAAGCGCAGGCGCCGCCGCCTGTCAAAGGTCTCCTCACAGCTCGCGCAGGTAGAAGACCTGCCTGGCGACTTCCTCGAACCCCAGGGACGGATACAGCTTGCGTCCCTTGTAGTTCTGTTCCATCGTCTCGACCCGCGCATACCGCATGCCGCACTGGCGGAAGTGCTCGAGCGCCGCCTGGAGCAGTTGACGGCCGACCCCCATCCCCTGGTGAGCGGGCTCCACGGCGATGTTGGCTATGTGGCCGATGCACGTTGTCCGGTAGAGCCGTGTGCACACAAAGCCGACTATCTCACCGCCGATCTCGGCGACAAAGGCGTGCTTCGGGTGGCGGCGAAGGTCGTGGTCGATGCCGGCCCGCTTACGATCCTGCCAGCTGGTCCCGGCCAGGAGGCCGAAGTGCTCCTCGATGTTGCTGTCCACGCAGAAACCGCCGAAGCTTGCATCGGTGATGCGCAGGACCGCAGCCCGGTCGCGCTTCGCGTATTTGCGTATCTGCGCCTCGGACACGAACAGGACGCTCCGTTTCAGGCCCTGTTGGTTCTGGGCTCAGTCCGCCCGGCGGATCTGCACCGTCTCTCCCGCCGAGTGCTTCTTCAGCCCGTCCGGGTCCTCGATGCGTCCGATGAGGTTGACCGGAGAGGCGGGCACGATCTCCTGCTCCGAAGGGCTCATCGGCGTTTTGCCGTAGAACAGGCAGAAGCAACTGCCCGCCGGCCAGTAGCCCAGGTCCCCCTTACTTACCCTATCCCTGGCATTTTCCTCGTCCATCTCCACGGGGATCTCGAAGTATATCTCCTCACCCCACTGCCTGGCCGTGGACTGGACGGGCAGGGCGGCCAGTATCGCAGCGCATGTCTCGGGCGCGTGCTCGTCGCTCAGCTGCGCTGCGAACTCCTCCTCGCCTACCTTGATGATGATGCTCTCCATATCGGGGACCTCCGCGCGAGCGAGAACCTGACTGCCGCCTTTATACCGGATGCCGGCGGCGCGGTTCAATGCGGCCATGGCAAAGGGCGCACCCCCGACTCCTGGTGCCGGGGATGCGCCC
>JASFTU010000295.1:0-4266 GCA_050050635.1 Candidatus Brocadiaceae bacterium | reverse complement strand
TCCGGGGCGAGCGCCTGCCCTACATCGACAACACCGTCAATCTGCTCGTCGCCGAGGACCTCGGCCGCATCGCCATGGCGGAGGTGCGACGCGTTCTCGCTCCCAACGGCGTGGCCTACACCAGCATCGGCCGCACGTGGATGAAGAACGAGAAGCCGCGTCCCGCCGAGATCGACGAGTGGACGCACTTCCTGCACGATGCCAGCGGCAACGCCGTCGCCCACGACACCGTCGTCGGTCCGCCCCGCCGTATGCAGTGGGTGGGCAGCCCGCGATGGGCGCGGCACCACGATCACATGGCCAGCCTCAGCGCCCTGGTGTCGGCCGGCGGACGCATCTTCTACATCATGGACGAGGGCCCCAAGGCCTCGATCCAGTTGCCTCCGGAGTGGTACCTGGTCGCCCGCGACGCCTTCAACGGCACCGTCCTCTGGAAGCGACCCATCCGCTCCTGGTACCCGCATCTGTTCCCTCTGAAGAGCGGCCCGGCCCTGCTCCCCCGCCGGCTGGTGGCCGTCGGGGACAGGGTCTACGTGACGCTGGGAATCAACGCCCCCGTGAGCGCGCTCGATGCGGCAACGGGCAAGACGATTCGCACGTACCCGGGCACCAGGACCGCCGAGGAGATCGTCGCCGACGACGGCGTCCTCCTGCTGGTAGTCAACCCCGCCGCCGCACCAGTGGAGTACGCCGAGGAGAGCGCCCATTGCTGGACCGAGAGAGACCGCGCCAGCCGCCGATGGGGATGGGACGAGCAGCAGCGCCAGCTCGTGGCGCTCGACGCCCGGACGGGCACCGAGCTGTGGCGGCAGACGCGGCGCGTGCTTCCCCTGTCCCTGGCCGCGCACGCTGGACGAGTGGTCTTCCATGACGGGGAGCGGGTGGTCTGCCTGAGCCAACACAGCGGCGAGCCGCGGTGGCGCTCCGAGCTGGTGGCGCGCGCCCCCCAGATCCCCACGGGATACTCGCCGAGCCTCGTCGCCTACGAGGACGTAGTGCTGTTCTCCGGCAAGAAGGGAAGCCTGGCCGCCCTGTCGGCCGAGGACGGCACGACGCTCTGGACGTCGGGACTGCCCCGCTCCGGGCACTTCTGCCCCGAGGACATCTTCGTCATTGACGGATTGGTGTGGGCGGGCGCCGTCGCCGGCGCCAGGAACTCGGGCGTCTTCACCGGTCAGGACCTTCGCACCGGCCAGGTGGAGAAGGAGTTCCCCCCGGACGTCGAGACCTTCTGGATGCATCAGCGCTGCTATCCCAACAAGGCCACCGACCGCTACCTGATACCGGGCAGAACCGGCACGGAGTTCATCGATCCCCAGACAGGGCACTGGACCATTCATCACTGGGTCCGCGGCGGCTGCATCTACGGCGTGATGCCGTGCAACGGTCTCCTCTACGCCCCGTCGCACAGTTGCGCCTGCTACTACCAGTCAAAGCTCAACGGCTTCTGCGCACTCGCCCCCGAGTCCACGACGGAGCAGGTCGCCCGCGACGTGCCCGACGAGGGCAGGCTGGAGCGCGGACCGGCCTACGGCGAGCCGCTGTCGGCCGCCGCGTCTCAGGACGACTGGCCCACCTATCGCCACGATGCGTCTCGGAGCGGCTACACCACGGCGTCCGTTCCCGTTGACCTGAAGCGTGCGTGGCAGACCGGGCTCGGCGGCAGGCTCAGCAGCCCGGTCATTGCCGGCGGGACGCTCGTCGTGGCGTCCGTGGACACCCACACTGTGCACGCGCTCGATGCGACGTCAGGCAAGGCCCTCTGGAGCTACATGGCCGGGGCCCGGGTGGACTCGCCGCCGACCATCTACCGCGGCCGCGTCCTGTTCGGCTCCGCCGATGGCTGGGTGTACTGCCTCCGTGCGTCCGACGGTGAGCTTGCCTGGCGCTTCCGGGTTGCCCCCGCGGACCGGCGACTCGTCTCCTATGAGCAGCTCGAATCCGTCTGGCCCGTGCACGGCAGTGTCCTTGTGCAGGGCGACGTCGCATACTGCCTCGCGGGCAGGTCCGTGTTCCTGGACGGCGGCATGCGCCTCGTGCGCCTCGACCCCGAGACCGGGCGGAAGCTGTCCGAGACAATCCTGGACGACCGCGACCCCGAGACCGGCGAGAACCTGCAGCACCTCATCAAGGTCAAGAAGATGCCCGTCGCGCTTCCCGACATCCTCTCCAGCGACGGCACGTACGTCTACATGCGATCCCAGCGGTTCGATCTGGAGGGACGCCGCACCGTCATCGCGCCGGAGCACGAGCGCGACCAGGAGGGCGATGGCATCCATCTCTTCTCGCCCATCGGCTTCCTGGACGACTCGTGGTTCCACCGGGCCTACTGGATATACGGCAAGAACGCCGGCGAGGGCTGGGGCGAGTGGTTCATTCCCGCGCGGAATGTGCCCTACGGCCGGATTCTCGCCCTCGATGAGTCCACCGTCTACGGCTATGCACGAGACCCTCAGTACTTGTGCAATGCGTCGGTGTTCGAGTACCGTCTCTTCGCAGCCGACAAGACGAGCGACCCCGAGCGCATCAAGCACGTCCGAGGGGTGAAGATCCCGCAGCAAACCGTCAACTGGCAGCCTCGCAGCGAGCGCCCGCTGTCCGACCTTACCGCCGTGGACTGCAGGTGGCTCCGGCCGCACCCGCCGCTCCTCGTCAACTCCATGCTCCTGGCGCGCGACGGGCTCTTCATCGCCGGACCACCGGACATCGCCGATGAGCTGGCCGCCTTCGGCCATTCCCTCGAGCCGAAGACGCAGGCCGAGCTCAAGCGACAGGCTGCCGCCCTCGAGGGGGCCAGGGGCGCCCTGCTCTGGGCAGTGTCTGCGACCGACGGCACGACGCTGGCCGAGTACAAGCTCGACGCGCCGCCTATCTTCGACGGTATGGCTGCCGCGAACGGCCGCCTGTACATAGCCACTGCCGACGGCAAGGTGCTCTGCCTCGCGGGGGGCTAAGCGCACCTCATCGACGAAGAGGAGAGTGCTGGCATGGGCAACATCGCCATGTGGTCAGGGATCGCCGTGGCGATGGCCACCGCCCGGACCCCTTCGGCATCTGCATCGCGAACATCCCAGTCGCACAGGAGAGCACAATGAACTCCCCACTCAGAGCTGCATGCGTGCTTCTGGCGATCGCCTTGGCGGCGGGCCCGGCCCTCGCCCAACCCGACCCCGACGCCGACTGGCGCCTCGTCCAGGTCCCGGCCGAATGGGGCACCATCGGCGGCGACCTCGCCGACTACGACGGCTTCGCCTGGTGCCGGTGCTTCATTCAGGTCCCCGCGGAGTGGGATGGCGAAGAGCTCACCCTCGCTCTGGGCAAGATCGACGACGCCGACGAGGCCTTCCTCAACGGCGTCCGCATCGGCGGCACCGGCGGCATGCCGCCCAACTACCAGACGGGATGGCAGACTGTTCGCCGCTACACCGTCGCTCCCGAGCACGTCCGCTTCGGCGGCTACAACCTCATCGCCGTCCGCGTCTACGACGGCGGCGGCGGCGGCGGGATGATCAGCGGCGACTTGGCGCTCCACGGCCCCAAGGCCTTCCTGAGCCTCACGGGGAAGTGGCAGCTCCGCATCGGCGACGATCCCTCGTGGGCCAACTGGCCCGCGGATCCCGCTACCCCGGAGGGCGAGAAAGTGGCGCAGGAATACCAGGATGCCTCCGACTCCGCCGTGGGCCAGTTCCAGAAGCCCCCACCGGTCCCGGCCGGGCCGCCCGAGGGCGATCTCACCCTGTGGTACCGTCAGCCGGCCGAGAAGTGGACCGAGGCCCTTGCCATCGGCAACGGCCGCCTCGGAGCCATGGTCTTCGGCCGCATAGACACGGAGCGCATCCAGCTCAACGAGGACAGCCTCTGGACCGGCGAGCCCATCGACCGCGACAAGCCCGACGCCGCGAAGCACCTCGCCGAGGCGCGCCGCCTCCTGTTTGCCGGCAAATACGTCGAGGGCCAGAAGTACGTCCAGGACAACATCATGGGCCGCCGCATCGACAAGGGCATCCACACGTACCAGACCCTCGGCGACCTCGAGCTCTCCTTCGAGGAGCAGACCGACGTATCCGAGTACCGCCGCGACCTCGACCTCGACAGCGCCATCGCCCGCGTCTCCTACCGCGCCGGCGACGCGGCCTTCACCCGCGAGGCGTTCTCCAGCGCCCCTGATCGGGTCATCGTCGTCCGACTCGACTGCGACACGCCCGACATGCTCACCTTTGGCGTCACCCTCTCCCGCCCGGCCGACGCCGAGGTGCGGGTCGTGGA
>JASFTU010000294.1:0-4287 GCA_050050635.1 Candidatus Brocadiaceae bacterium | reverse complement strand
GAGCGCAGTTCCAGCAGCAGGCCCCCCGGCCCCCAGTTCTGCCCGAGGATGCCATGGGCCTCCGGACCGTAGTTGTAGCACAGGGCGGCGACGACATTGCGGCCCCGCTGCAGGTGTTTGCCGATTGGGTACGTGTCGTAGTAGTACCGGGAGGGGTCAGCCGGGTTGGGCCCGCGCCCGACGTAACGGCCGTTGACGTAGAGCTTGTAGAGGCTGCTGGCAGTTATCAGCAGGCGGGGGTCCTTCGGCACGTCGGCCAGCTCGAACTCGCGGCGGGCGTGCATGTAGAAGTTGTCCGGGTTGCCCGTCGGCGGATGCCAGATCCATTCAGCTTCCCAATCCATGCGAACGTTCCTCCATGCGGTACCTTCGGGGGCCGGCTGCCGGGTAACCTACGGCCTGAGTGTGGCCCGGTCAATGTCCGGGCGGGCAGGGCGGGAGGAGGGTGCGTACGGCCATGTCAGCCGGCTTGGGGTGCGTCCTGGGGCACGAGGCCCTCGGTTTCTGTATTGACAAAGCAGGTCGGACGGCTTATATTCCGACCGGGCGGGAGGCCGTTCCAGGGAAGCGGCTGTTGGATTTCGCCCGAGGGATGCAGGCCGGCAACTCATCCGGACGGGAGGGAACTGATGCGCAGGGCCACAATCACATGCGTCGAGTGCGGGGCGAACTTGATGGTGTACCGGTCGCAAGTCGGCAGGTTTGGAGAGTGCCCTCGCTGTGGGACGACCGTGGAGATCGTCGCAGCCATGTTCGGCCCCGAGGCCGAACGTCCGAGCGCCGGGCTGGGGGAGGTGGAGACGCCGCTGATTCCCGCCATGGACGGTTTCCTGGGGCTCTTGCGCGTCTTGCGCCGGTGGCCCCAGGCGTTCGAGACCTACGAGAGCGTACTCGCCCGACTCGGCCTGATCGGCATGCTTCTGGCGGGCGCCGTTGCGTTGTTCCACCTCACGATAGTTGCCATCAAGACGGACAGCATGTACACGTTCCTGGTAGGGCTGGGGGCGGCCGTCGGGGCGGTGGTGGTCCACTACGTGTCCGCGCGGTTCCTCAACGCGGCCCGCACCCTTCTGCGCGATAACCCGAAGGCCACCTCGGCCGAGGCGTTCATGGACTCGATGGCCCTCGTCATGGTGGTCGCCACGATCGCTCTGATAGTTCTCGCGGTCGTTGTAGGGGCCATGTATCGGACATTCGCCTGGGTCGTGCCCACGCTGGCGGGCGCCGTGGTGGCGGCGCACATTATGTTCTGTTTCCTCAACCCGGCAGAGACGCTGAACGTGCGAGGGGGCCTGAGGGGCGCCGGTGCCGGTGAGGCCGCCCTGGCGATCGTCACCGTGCTGCTCCGTTGCCTGCTGGTGGCCGCCCCCTTGCTGCTGGCGCTGGGCATCCTGGGCGGAACGTCCGCGATGGTGTTCATCATGGTCATCTCGTGGACGGGCACAGTCTCCGCCATTCACCCGTTCACCATCGCGGGTCTCGTGGTCGGGGGAGCCGCTCTTGCACCGGTGGCGCTCTACCTCGGGTACGTGTTCGTGATGGTCGTGGTGGACTTCTTCGCCTCGATCTACGGGGTTGAGCGGAATACCCGCCGGATCACGAAGTAGGCGATCGCCCTCAGCCGAACTGCGGCAGGTAGGCGGCGTTTGCCTCCAGCATCCTGTCCACCACGCGCTCGGCGGCCCTCACGCTGTCCACCACCGGGTCCAGCAGCATCGCCTGGAGGACCAGGCCCCGGTCTCCTCTGACGGCGGCCTCCACCGTCATCTCCATCAGATCGATGTCACGCCGGCAGAAGGCGGCCAGGGGCTTCGGCAGGTCGCCCATGCTGAGCAGCCGCACCCCCGCCGCATCCGCCGCCGCGGGGCATTCGACGAAGACGTCGCCGGGCAGATTGCCTATGGCACCCCTGTTGAGCGTGTTGACCGCCGGCATACGCCGCAGGGCGTTCGTCTCGATGGCGTGGATGATGGGAAAGGCGAGCGTGTCCACCCAGCTGCGGGGCTCGAAGAACCACATCAACTTCTCCTCTTCGAACTCGCCACCGATCTCCCCCTCGTGGGGGGTGAGTGGCCCCTCTCCCCGGGCCAGCCGCCCGTAGTAGTCCCACAGATCCTGCGTGCCCTTGGCTCGGGCCGCGAAGTCGGGCCCTTCCAGCCCGCAGAACTCCCACGCGTAGGGCAGATACTCGCCGATGTGCTGGTCGCCGCAGGACGGGAAGTAGCCGTAGATGTCGAACAGCTTCCGGGAAAGCGGCCAGAGGTCGGGGTCCAACGCCTGGAGCTTCTCCTGGAGCGCGGGGTAGAGGTCCTCGCCCGTCTCGGCCAGGCGCAGGTCGAGTATCCAGTGGAAATGGTTCACCCCGGCGGCCGTGGCGAGAATGTCGTCCGTGGCGATTCCGAACAGACGGGCGATGAAGTTCTGCGTGATCTCCACGCCGTGGCACAGACCCAGTATCTGCCCGCAGTCGGTGTGGCGCTCCATCGCCAGGCAGATGCGGTTGAGGGGGTTGGACTCGACCATGACGACGGCTTCGGGACAGACGGCGCCGATGTCGCGGCCGAACTCCAGGTGTAGCGGTATTTGCCGGAGAGAGTGGAACAGGCCGCCCGGGCCGCCGAGTTCCCCGGAAACCTGCCGGATCCCTTCTCCGACGGGGATCTGGAAGTCCTGCTCCCACGTCTCGACCCGCTCCACGTCGACCGAGACCAGCACGTAATTGGCCCCGGCCAGGGCGGGCTTCCGCTCCGCGTACGATTCGATCTCGACGGGGTGCTCCAGGCCGTCGCATATACGGCGCGCCAGGCGTGTGAAGATGTCCAGGTGCTCCTCGTGGACATCAACGAAGCGCAGCGTGATGCCGGCCAGTTCGGGAAAATGGATCACGTCCCGCAGGACCTTGGGGCCGAATGTTGCGCTGGCCGCCCCGATCACGACCACGACGGGTTTCCCGCTCATCTGAACAATCCTCCTGGTCCACAGGCTGCCACCGGGTGTGCCGAGAATCGTGCGCCCAGTGTACGAGCTGCCAAGCGGCACCTCAAACACGTGCACCGTTGCGGGCATGATGGGGGCTTCTATAATGGGCCCCGACGCAAGCAATCGAGAGGAACCCGCGACCATGGTCAGGTACGTGTGTGCGTGCATGCTGCCGCTCGTGCTGCTGGGCGTAGCCCAGGCAGTCGGGGGGCCCGGCGGTGATTGGTTCAGCTTCCAGATACCCTTCGGCGGCCTGGCAGAGGGCACTGCGCCGGCGCGGCTGGCGCGTCTGCCGGCTCCCGCCGGGCGAGACGGGTTCGTTCGGGTCGAGGGAGGCGAATTCATCCTATCGGGCAGCGGCGCGCCCGTACGCTTCTGGGGCACCAACCTGTGCTTCGCGGGCTGCTTCCCTCCGCATGACGTCGCCGAACGGATGGCCCGTCGGCTGGCAACGCTCGGCATCAACTGCGTGCGGTTCCACCACATGGATGCGTCCGGCTACCCCAACGGCATCTGGGGCACGTCGGGATGGGGCGACTTCGAGCACACCGACCTCCACCCCGAGGCCCTGGACAGGCTGGACTACCTGGTGGCGCAGCTCAAGGAGCACGGCGTCTACACGAACCTGAACCTGCACGTGTCGCGGGAGTACGGGCCGGCGGACGGTTTCCCGGCCGCAGGGCCGGACGAGAGCGTGCCGAGGTTCGGCAAGGGGGTGGACAACTTCGACCCGCGATGCATCGCGGAACAGAAGCGCTATGCCCGGATGCTGCTCCGACACGTGAACCGGTACACGGGAAATGCCTACGCCGAAGAACCGGCCGTTGCGATGGTGGAGATCAGCAACGAAGACGGCTTGCTCTGGGCGTGGTCGGCGGGCGCGCTGGATGCCCTGCCCGGGGAATACGCGCGGGAACTGGAGCGACAGTGGAACGCCTGGGTCGGCGAACGCTATGCCTCAACTGCGGCGCTCCGCGAAGCCTGGGGCGTCGGGGAGGTCGAGGGTGGGCAGGAAGACCTGTTGGACTCGGCGGGCGTGGTCGAGAACCTGGAGGAACACGAGGAAGCCCGCGCCCGGCTGGGCTCGACGGAGACCCCGGAGGGCGATCCGGCCCGACTCCTGGAAGTCACCCAGGCCAGTCCCGCCTCGTGGCACGTCCAGTACACCTGGAGCCCCTTCGCCATCCAGAAGGGCACCAGCTACGTGCTGCGCCTGCGGCTGCGAGCGAACCGGGCCGACACGGTCGGGCTGAACTGCATGATGAGCCACGCGCCGTGGGAGCACCTCGGCCTGACCCGGACGGTGCG
>JASFTU010000293.1:0-4304 GCA_050050635.1 Candidatus Brocadiaceae bacterium | reverse complement strand
CCAGAGCGGTCTTCAGATCGGCCACCCAATCATGGATCATGCCGATCTGTTCGTCGGACAGCCCGCGAACCGTGGCGGCCACCGGCTGCACGCGCGCCCTTATTGCTGCCATGCCCACCTTCCTCCATGCAAGAGTGGGAACCAACTCCCCGGCCGAGCCACCGAGAGGAGCGGCGTCCGCAACGGCGGATCTCCTCGGCGGTTGCGGATTGTAAGGGCCGGAGGGGCCGGACGCCAGCGCATCCGGCACGACACGCGTTCGGCCGGCCCCAGCTGAAGCAGCAATGACCCGTAGCCCTCGCAGCCGGCGCCTGCTCTGTGACTACTCGAGCTCGATCGCGGAGTAGAAAGCATGGGCGCGGGGCGCACGGCGGGGTTCTCAAGTCGCCCTCCGTTTCCCCGCTCTGCTGGACGCACAAGGCATGCCACGCACACGACGTCCACGGCACCGCACGGCATCCAACCAACGTCCTCGCCGTCTGAGGCGGCCTCCACAGGCAGCTCGTCCCGGGGGCTGACTCGGGAACTGGCCCGCCACCATCTGCGCGATGCACGCAGGACAACCCGACGCAGGCCGGGAGTTCACTCGATGGCGGCCAGGGCAGCCTCGATCCGGTCCATGCCGGCCAGGTATGCGCGGCGAGCCGCGATGAAGAGCTGCGCGGCGCGGTCCTTTCGGGCGGCCTCGTCCATATCCTCCCGACAGACCGTCTCCATTACCTCGTCGAGCACGTCCACCTCGGCAGCGAAGCTCTCGGCGGCGGCCAGGAGCTGGTCCCGGGCTGCCGGATATTTCGGCGCGATCTCCCGCAGGAACTCAGGCGCCATGCGGCGACGGCTGCGCGTGACGTCCAGGCAGTAGTTCCACCCCGACGGCGGGTCGGCGGCCCATGACTCGTAGGGATCGGGACCCTTGCGGTAGCGGGAGTTAGCCCGTTGCTGCGGAGTGCTCGCTTCCAACCGGTGGCCCGGCTCGCGGCCGTGCCGCACCGCCTCCTTCAGGGCGGCCACCTCGGCGGCCCGTGCCTCGAGGCTCCCGCTCTTCTCGCCCACGAGGACAACCCCGAGCGCAGGGCAAACGTCCAGGCAGCTCCCCATTCGCTCCTGTTGGGCCGAGGCGTACTCCTCTCCCCGCATGTCGCCGTAGGAGCCCCGTCCGTAGAAAAGCCCCTGTGCGTCTTCGTAGCCGCAGACCACGTCCCACTCGGCCGTGGTGAACGCATGCCAGACGATCACGGCCCGGCCGGTGCGCACCTCGTCCTTCACCCGCGCCACGAGCTCAGGCAGCCGCGCGTCGACGTCCTCCTGCTCGCCGCCCAGGTAATGCCCTTCTGCCTCGTAGCCGAACAACGCCGCCAGCCCGGGCACGTCCATCGGCGCACTGCACGTGGGCGCGCACGGACACGGCCCGGCCAACCGGAACGCCATGCCGGAGACGCCCTGCACGTAGGCAGCCGAGTGGGTCTCCCCGCGCTGCGCCATCACCACGCGCACGCACTCGGCCCACGGGTCTGTCACCTGGTAGCCCTGCACACCCTCGATGATCACGCGGTTTCCTCCTGTCTGCGGCGCGGCGCACGCGGCAGTCCAGAGAACCACGCCGGCAAGCAGCATCCCGGCATTCATGTGTGTCGCCCAG
Organism: Candidatus Brocadiaceae bacterium; assembly: GCA_050050635.1. Classification (GTDB taxonomy): domain Bacteria; phylum Planctomycetota; class Brocadiia; order SM23-32; family SM23-32; genus JASFTU01. Next base: position 2,665 of record JASFTU010000293.1, on the reverse strand, counting down.
CGCCCCGTGTCCGGTGGGAATGACTCCATCCTGTATTGGCCGCCGCACAGTACACCTGCCGGCCCAACCTGTCAACCCGATCCGTGCGTACTCACGCTGAGCCAGAAGCTGGCGCAGAACTGCCCTGGCAGGGAGCGCGCGATTGCGGGATTACTGGCTGATGCTTCCAGCGCTCTACTGTTGCACATCCGGCAGGTCGGTCACCCGCAGAAGATTTCCCTGGCGATCGAATGTGAAGAGCTGATCGAGCACCGTCGCCTGCCCGTCCGCCATCGTGGCGCGGCACGTATGACGGATCGAGTAGTTGCCGTCCTCGGCCTTCTGGACTTCCGACCACTCGACCGCCTCGCGGGCCGTAACGTTCTGGACCTTGTGACGAAGATGGTGCTCCACGAGCGCCCTCAGCACCTCGTCTGTGCCGTGCACGTCCCCCTTCTGCAGAGAGACGAGTTCGCCCTCGGGGCTGAATGTGAAGAGGCCGTCGGTCAGAAGCGGTTCGCCGCCCCACTCCGTGGCGTAGAATGTGCAGCGGATCGAGTGGTACCCATCGGCGTCGGTCTGGACCTCACCCCACGCGAGCGATTTGCGGGCCGTGAGATCCCTCGCATTGTGGCGGAACCAGTTCTCCACGAGCGCGATCAGCTCCTGCTTCGTTCCGCTCAGAGCGCGCCCGGCGTCCGGCTCCGGCTTCCGCCACGCATCAACTGGCCCCAGGCCGTCTCGCCATCTCCTCCGGGGCCTGCCCCACCGCCCTCCCATCCAGGCGACGAAGCTGGCCGCGCTCGGCTCACGTCCGTAGGTCTCCGACCAGGGCTTGCCAAACGTGACCTGATGGCGCCGCTCGAGCTCTTGGACGAATTCGTCGGTGTAGAACCCGGGGATCAGCGCGGAGAACGTCTCCTCCTCCAGCGGGCCCAGGTAGAGGTAGGCACTGTAACCGTCGCGGTAAGTCCCCGATAGGTGTTTGTCCGGCAAGGCATCGAACGGCAGCTCGCCGAACGGACCGGTATCGAGGGGAAAGGCAATCGGCCTGTTCTGAAGCTCGGCAAAGGCGGCCCCGAAGAGTCCTCGCTGCAGGCGGCCGTGCACCTGCCCCATGTTGGTCTGGACGGCCTGGTGGGGGAAGATGGCGAACACCTGGTCAGCGCCGAGTTCCCGTCGCAGGCGCCAGCCTGCACTGTCAACCGCGAAGCGCATCTGTTTCCTCGCCAGTCCCAGCATGGCGTGCCCCACGCCCACGATGAACAGCGCGTTGCACTCATCGTCCGGATGCCGCCGGAGATCCTCCAGCACATTGTGCGCCATGAAGTCATCCCTGCTGACGTTGTACGCCTGCCAATCGGCCCGCTCGTGAATCTCGCTCCAAAGACGTTCCATGTCGACGAGGACGATCCTGAGCCGTCTCTCGGGCGGCAGCTTACGGTTGGCAGTCCAGACTGCTTCGAAGAAGTCGAGCATGGCTTGATCCGGCCATCCCATCCACAGCATGTCACGGAGCACCTCGATCAGGGGCGCGACGTCCAGCTCCTCGGCCGCCAGGAACTCTTCAACCAGGGCCTGGCCGTTGGCGGGCAGCTCCATGTAGATGGTTCCCACCCTCTGGGCGAACAGCGGATCGGCGACCAGCGACGCGTTGAAGGCCCAGTAGAGCGGCCGGTGGTGCACCTCACCCATGATGACCAGACGGTGCTCCGCCAGCGCTCGCATGACGAAACGTTTGGGGTCTTCGCCCTCGTCCTTGAGGAATCCCGTGAACCGCTCCAGGTAGGCATCCGGGTCTTCCGCCCTCTCCGCGAGGCGCCGTTCTGCCTGACGCGATTCTTCCCGGGCCGGCTCCGGAAGGCGACGCGCAAACAGCCTCCTGCAATGCCTTCGCGCGCCGTCGAGCGTCCGGAATGCACTCTCGCCCTCGTTCAGCCACCTGCCCTCCTCCAGGGCAAATGATCGCGTCCTGAAACACGCGGCACTGACGCCCTCCGGCAGCTCCGCGATGACCTGGGCGTAAGTGCCCCGCAGGACGTGCACCTCGACGATCCGCGCATTCAGGCAAGCACGGGCCCTCTCCACCTGCATCTTCTGCGTCCTGGGTGGGTTCACGCGCAGCTTCCTTCGAAGAGACCTGGCGCATAGCTCTCCCCATCTTGTGGGATCGCCGGTGACCAGCGCACGGGTGAAGGCGGCGTAGGTGGCCTCAGGGGTCGAGAAGTCCTCCTCGTCCGGGAACTCCGCCACAGTCCTGTTGACCTTGTACACGACGAGGCGCGCCGTCTCTCCCTCTTTCTCACTGCCCGCAGGGCCGCCACCGGTTCCATCCCCACCAACGGCGGGGGCGCCCGGCGTGCCGATCAGGCAAAGCATGGCAAAGGCGACGACCAGATGAGGTCCTGCAGCCACGGCACGCCTCCTCTCCATCTGATCTCATGACCGCGGCGACGCGCATGGCTCCGGTGGAAGCCCGGCCGCCATGCGCGCCCCGGTCTGCTTTGTCCCCAGGAGTCTGGTTCTGCCAGGCCCTTTCCCTTCCTCTTGACCGCAGACAGCAATAGGCGCTCAAGAGTCGCGTTCAGCACCTTCTTGTAGCCATTCGTGCCACTCGGCCTCAAGTTCGTCGAGCGTCAGGCCGTATACTTCCTTCGCGGCGGTCCGGACGCCCTCGGCAGTTGCC
>JASFTU010000292.1:0-4315 GCA_050050635.1 Candidatus Brocadiaceae bacterium | reverse complement strand
CGAGATGGGCCGGGAGGAGGCGGCAGGCGATCTGTCGGTCGGGCTGCAGGTCAACGGGGCCCGGCTGGCACGGCTGAAGAGCTACTTCTTCGAGACCCCGGAGGATGCCTTCTACCCGACGGCGGCCACGTGGAAATGCAGAGCCCGGGCCGGCGACCTGGACGTCGTCGTTGCGTGGCTGGATGGTGCGAGCCGGGACAGCGAGATCGTGCTGACCGCCGAGGACCGTGACGTGCGCTTCACCGTCGGGGACCTGCTGGACCAGCCGGAGGTGCGGCTGGAGCCGAGCGGAGGATACGTGAGTGCGAACCTTCTGCGCCACGACGAGATCGGCCCGCTCCGACTGCGGGACGTGGGCGTCGAGCCACAGGGCGAGGACTTCGACCTGGTGGTGTTCTGCGACACGCACGTGGCCGGGGAGGACAGCGACTTCGACCGCTACCTCCGCGCGAACATCGAACGCGTCAACGCGCTGCGCCCCCGCCCCGCCCTCCTGCTCATCAACGGCGACAGCACCACCGGACAGGGCGAAGAGGAGCGCTTCCGGGCCCTCGAGGCTTTGCTGGCCCGTTGCGGGCTGCCCGTCCTCCTGGGGCTGGGAAACCACGAGTGCCGCTACAAGAGCACCTTCGGGCCGGGCTACAACATGGAGGCGCTGAGCAACTTCTTCGAAGGCCAGAGGCGCATCAACGGGACCGAGAAGATTCTCTACTCCTTCGACCTGGGCCGGTGGCACTTCGTGGTCTTCCCCGACCCCCTGCGGCAGCACTTCTGGGAGACGCATCCGCACTACTTCGAGTGGCTGGCGCGGGACCTGCGGGACAACAGCGACCGCCCAACCATCATCTTCAAGCACATCCATCCCCTGCCCATCGGCATCAATCCGATGACCAACTACGTGAACAGCGTGCAGGTGCGGCGGATGTTCCTGGACCTGGTCACCCGGCACGGGAACGTGAAGTATGTCCTGACGGGCCACACGCACATCCCGTTGCGCGCGTCGCTGAAGACTGCGCGATCCTACCGCGGCGTCAACTTTATCAACCTGCCGCCCACCTTCAGCCCGGGGCGGGCCTTCGGCGAGCCCGACCCCGACGGGCACGGCCCGGCCGGCTGCGCCGTCCTGAGCTTCCGCGGACGGGATGTCCGCATCCGCTACCACGCGCTGTTGGGTGGGACCCTTCAGTACCCGCGGGCCTACAGCGAGTTCCGGCCGGATCGGTGGCCGGTCTGGCTCAACCAGGACTGGCAGCTGCCGGCGGGCAGCCGGTTCGCGAACGGCGGTTTCGAGCAGGACCTGGAGGGCTGGGCCCGGCGGTTTGTGTACGTGGAAGACCAGGACCCCTCCTACGTCTGCCGGACCGACGATGCACAGGCTCACGGCGGGAACCGTTCCCTCTACCTGTTCTGCCGCAGGCGGGGGTATTACGTGCCCGGCGATAACCGGATGGCGCAGACCATCCACAGCATCCGGCAGGCCGTGAAGATGCCGGAGAAAGCCCGTCCGCTCGTGGAAGCGTGGTACCGTCTGGACGGGCAGGCGTACACGCCCGGCGACCTGAGCGGAGCGTGCATCCGAGTGGAGGGCTACTCGGGGGCCGAGCGGAAGGTGAGGCTCTGCTACTGGATCGGCACCGGCTACTTCAAGCCGAGGGGTATGTGGAGCGACTGGGAGGAATACCACCACTTCGACGTCACGGCCGGGCCCGATCGCTGGCACGAGGTGGTCATCAGCGTGGCACGCGACTACGCGCGGGCGACCGACGGGGGCGACCTGTCGGAACTCGACCTCGACCGGCTCGTGCTGACGCTCCAGGTCTGGAACCTGAACCAGCACCTGGAGGAGCAAGAGGATGCCGGCCCCATGCGCATCGGCCTGCACTTCGACGACGTCGCCGTGACGTTCCCGGAAGGCGGCCCCGGCGCGCCAAGTGCCGTCGACGGCGAGCCGGTGATGCAGAAGCCCGAAGAGGAGATAGACTCCGAGTGGCGCATAGCGCCCATGGGGCCCACCTGGCCGCCCTACTGAGGACGGCACCGGGCCGCTGCTCTTGCGGGTCAGGGGCGCGGTTCTCTATAATGGCGGGCCCTGCTCCCCGTCGGAGAAGTCCGGACCATGAGCTACTTCCGCCCCAATATCGACGCCATTGAGGGTTACGCGCCGGGCTTCCAGCCGAAAGAAGCGGGGTTCGCGAAGCTCAACACGAACGAGAACCCGTACCCTCCCTCTCCCGCGGTGATGGAGGCGCTGAGAGCGGGGGCGAGCGGGCGGCTGCGGAAGTACCCCGATCCGGTGGCGGATCGGTTCCGAGAGAAGGCGGCCGAAGTGCTGGGCACCGTGCCCCAACGAATCCTCTGCGGGAACGGCTCCGACGACCTGCTGACCATCGCCATCCGCAGCTTCTGTGGCGAGGGCGATCCGGTGGCCTGGCCGTGGCCGACCTACAGCCTGTACCCGGTGCTTGCGGACATCCAGGGCGCCCGGCCCGTGGAAGTGGCGTTCCCGGAGGACTACGCACTGCCCCGAGCGCTCGCCGATACGGGCGCACGCCTTACTCTGGTCAGCAACCCCAACGCGCCGAGCGGCACGCTCATCGAGCCCGATGCGCTGGAGGGACTGGCCGCCGAGCTGGACGGTGTGCTCCTGATCGACGAGGCGTACGTGGACTTCGCCGAGACCAACTGCCTCGGCCTGGTGGAACGTTGCCCGAACGTGATCGTCACGCGCACACTCTCGAAGTCCTACAGCCTCGCCGGCCTGCGGTTCGGTTTCGCGGTCGCGCAGGAGCCACTCATTGAAGGCATGATGAAGGTCAAGGACTCCTACAACGTGGACGCGCTGGCCATCGCCGGAGCGACGGCCGCATTGGGCGATCAAGAATGGCTGCGCCAGAACGTGGAGAAGGTGTGCGCCACCCGGGAGCGGCTGGCCCGCGAACTGGCGCAACTCGGCTTCTACTGCTTGCCTTCTCAGGCCAATTTCGTGTTGACCCGCGTGCCCGAAGGCCGGGAGGCGGCCGAGGTGTTCGACCGGCTCTTTGACCGCAAGATCCTCGTGCGCTACTTCGACATGCCGCGGCTGGACGACTGCCTCCGGATCACGGTGGGCTCCGACGAGGAAGTGGACGCGTTGCTTGAGGCCCTGACCGACATTGTGCAGGGCGGTCCAGCCGAGCCCTCCGTCCCTGACGCCTGACCTGCACACAGACCAACGGGGAGATGACAATGGCCCAGAACGAGCGAACCGCCGTCGCCGAGCGCACGACGCGGGAGACCGCCATCCGCGTGGAGCTGAACCTGGACGGCACGGGTGAATCGGCGCTGGCCACGGGAGTCGGCTTCCTGGACCACATGCTGGACCTTCTGGGCAGGCATGCCCGGTTCGATCTGAGCTGCCGTGCCGAGGGGGACCTGGACGTGGACGCACACCACACCACCGAGGACGTGGGCATCGTGCTGGGGCAGGCGCTCGCAGAAGCACTGGGGGAGAAGAGGGGTATCACCCGCTTCGGCGACGCCCGGGTGCCCATGGAGGCGAGCCTTGCCGCCGTGGCCCTGGACCTGAGCGGGCGGGGGTTCCTCAGCTACAACGCCGCCTTCCCGGCCCAGAAGGTCGGCGAGTTCGACGTGGAACTGGTGGAGGAGTTCCTCCGCGCGTTCTGCAACCACGGCGGGATCAACATGCACGTGGACGTCGTGCGGGGGGGCAACACCCACCACGTAGCCGAAGCGATCTTCAAGGCCACGGCACGGGCCCTGCGCGCGGCCGTGGCAATCGATCCGGCGCAGGCCGGCGACGTGCCTTCGACCAAAGGTGTGCTCTGAGGGCGCTACCTCCTGCCGTGCCCGTCACTGGCTGAGGGGGGTCGTAAGCTCCTCCACCGTGCAGCGGTACGTGGCCCGGCCCTCCTCCTCGCTCTCAACCGCCAGCCGAGCGCATCCGGCAAGCGCGGCCGTCTGCTGGACCGTGACGGGCGCTCCCCGCACGGCGGCCAGCGTCCGGCGCAGGTCGGCCAGCGAGAACCTATCGGGCAACAGCCCAAAGACGGCATGCGTGCTGAGCGCCAGCAGCCGCAGCTTCCTCAGGCCGGCCGAGAGTATATCGGCGTGGTCGAACGCCAGTTCCGGCAGATCGTCCACGCCGAACCATGCGGCCTCGGCGGCATCGTCGCCCGCGTCAGCGCGTGTCCCGCCGGGCGGGACGACCGCGAGGAAAGCCACGCTGACATTGCGTCCCCGCGGATCACGTCCCGGCGCGCCCCACGCCCCGATCTGGGCCATGGCCGCCGGCGTGAGGCCCGTCTCCTCCGCCAGC
>JASFTU010000291.1:0-4330 GCA_050050635.1 Candidatus Brocadiaceae bacterium | reverse complement strand
CAGGTGGACCAGCAGGCGCGTGCGTTCGACGTGGCGAAGGAACTCATCCCCCAATCCCTTGCCCTCGTGGGCGCCCTGGATGAGTCCGGGTAGGTCGGCCACCACGAACCGCTCGTAGTCCGGTGTTTCGACGATGCCCACCACGGGCTGGAGCGTGGTGAACGGGTAAGCAGCGATCTTGGGATGGGCGGCGCTGATCTGCGAGAGGAGGGTGGACTTCCCGGCGTTCGGGAGGCCGATCAGGCCCACGTCTGCGACGAGCTTGAGTTCGAGCTGCAGGTTCCTCTCCTGCCCTGGCTCGCCCTCCTCGTACTCGCGCGGCGTCTGGTGGGTGGCACTGGCGAAGTGGGTGTTGCCGCGTCCGCCGTTCCCGCCCCGGGCGACGACCACGCGGCGGTGCGGCTCGTCGAGGTCGGCAATGGTCAGCTCGGCGTCCCTGTCGATGACCAGCGTGCCGGCCGGGACGCGGACGACCACGTCCTCGCCGTTGGCGCCGTCCTGGTTCTTCGGTTTCCCCCTCTCGCCGTCACCGGCCGCGTAGCGGGCCCTGGAGACGAGGTCGAGCAGCGTGAACAGGTTCGGGTCGGCCTCCAGGATGACATCGCCCCCGTCTCCTCCGTCGCCTCCATCCGGCCCGCCGCGCGGGACGTACTTCTCTCGGCGGAAGCTGACGCATCCGTCGCCGCCATCGCCGCCCTTCACCGCTATCCGGGCTTCATCGACGAACCGCATCGCAGCGTCCCTGCCTGACTGTACGCAAAGCAGAAGCGACTGCCGCCCGCCATGCAGGGGACGACAGTCGCTTCCATAGCTCGCAGCCGAGGGCGGTCACTCGGGAACGACGTTGATCCGTCTGCCCATGAACTCCACCACGCCATCGGACGTGGCAAAGAGGGTGTAGTCCCTGCCGCAGCCGACGTTATGGCCGGGCTTGAAGTGCGTGCCTCTCTGGCGGACCAGTATGCTGCCTGCTCGGACCTGCTGGCCCCCGTAGCGCTTCACACCCAGGAACTTGGGATTGCTGTCGCGTCCGTTGCGCGATGAACCTTGTCCCTGTTTATGGGCCATTGTGGCACCTCTCGATCATTCAGGATGGATTTCTCGTATGAGAACGCGTGTGTATTTCTGGCGATGGCCTTTCTTGGCCTGTCGCATCTTGGTGGCCTGATGGCGCATCATCGTCAGCTTCGGACCCTTCTCGTGCCGGATCACCTCGGCCAGCACACGCGCGCCGCCAAGGTCGGGCTGGCCGACGCGGACCTCACCATCGTTGCGGACCATAAGCACGCGGCCGAACTCGACCAGCTCCCCTTCCTCGGCGTCCATCAGGTCCACGCGTATCTCGTCGCCGGTCTCCACCTTGTACTGCTTGCCGCCGTTGTCTATCACCGCGTACATGAAGCACCTGCGAAGAGCAGAACGAGGGTAGGTTACAGAGAATCAAGTATAGCAGGAGGCGTCCGGCTTTTCAACTGCGGATCTGCCGTGCGCATCTCTTGCCGCTGGGTGTCTGGCGCGTCAACCGGGCACGATCTCCCGACCGTCCGGGTTCAGGAACTGCACCTTGTGCTCGCCGGGATCAAGCGTCGCGTCGGCTATGATGCGGATCTGTTTGCCCGAGGCCTCGGTGATCTCCTGGATGCGCCTTCGCATCTCGTTGTTCAGGTAGTTGGCGGCCTGCGGAGGCGCCAGCACACGCACGCTGGCGAGCTTCGGCAGATCCATGCCGGCCTTCACCTGCCGCAGGACCTGGAGGGCCAGGGTCTCGGGTCCCTTCAGGTAGCCTGTCCCGTGGCAGTGCGGGCACTCCACGTAGGTGGACTGCCGCAGGCTCTGCTTCTGCCGCTGTCGGGTCATCTCAACGATGCAAAAGGGAGACATCTTCAGGACGCGGAGCCTGGCCCGGTCCCGCTCCAGGGCGTCCTTGAGGGTCTGCTGAACCTTTGCGCGATGGCTTTCGCGGGCCATGTCGATGAAGTCCATGACCACCACGCCGCCCAGGTCCCGCAGCCGCACTTGCCGGGCGATCTCCGGGGCGGCCTCCATGTTGATCTGGAAGGCCGTCTCCTCGGCGTCCCCCCGTCCCTTGTAGGTGCCGCTGTTGACGTCGATGGCGACCAGCGCCTCGGTCTGCTCCAGCACGATGCTTCCACCGCTGGGCAGTTGCACCGTGCGGCTGTGCATCTTCTCTATCTCGTCCTCCACCCCGTAGTGGTGGAAGAGGGGATCGGGGGAGGTGTGGAGCTTGACCTTGCGCACGTGCCGCGGCAGAACAGCGCGAAGGAACTCCTTGACCTTATCGTGCACGTCCTCGCTGTCCACGATGATGCGCCGGATGTCTTCGGTGAAGGCGTCCCGGATCACACGGGTGACGGGGTCGCTTTCCTGATACACGAGTGCCGGCGCATCGGAGCGCTTGGCACGCTGGCTGATGGCCCGCCACAACCGCAGCAGGTAGTCGAGGTCCTTCTCCAGGTCGGCCTTGCTGCGCCCTTCGCCGGCAGTGCGCGCGATGACGCCCATGCCGTCCGGGATGTCCAGTTGCTTCAGGATGCCGCGCAGTCGGCGCCGCTCGTCATCCTCATCAATCCTGCGCGAAACGCCCCGCCTGGCCAGGCCCGGCATCAGCACCAGGTAGCGCCCCGGCAGGCTGAGGTAGGTGGTGAGGCTGGGCCCCTTGTCACCGAACCCCTCCTTGGTTACCTGGACAAGGATCTCCTCGCCCTCGTCCAACAGGCGCCGTATGTTGTTGCTCCGGCCCTTCTTGCCGTTATGCGGCAGGACGTCCGAGGCGTGCAGGAAGCCGTGTTTCCTGTAGCCGAACTCCACGAAGGCGGCCTCGAGGTTGGGCACCAGGTTCACCACGATGCCCTTGTTGATGTTGCCCACGATGTGCTCGCGCCCCGTTCGTTCCAGGTAAAGGTCCTCAAGACGGCTGTCCTCGATGAGGGCAATGCGGACCTCCTCCTCCTCCACGACATTGATCAACATCTCCTTTTCCATGGTCGTCTCTACCTCGTGCGGGTCAGCTCGAGGAAGCCAGACGCACGTGTGTTCGCTCGATGGCGCTCTGCAGGTAATCGACGCCTTCCCGGGCGCCGAGTGACTCCATCACTTCCTCCGGCCGGGCGGTTCCCCGATTGCTGCAACCAAGCAGCATCAGCACGGCTCCGTCTTCGAAGCGCAGTGCTTTGATAAAGGGGCGGATTTCGATCTCGCGACTCTCGTCCTTGCGCCGCCGGATGACCGTGACCTCATCCCGCGCCAGAAGATCGTCCACCCGGCGGGGGGTCAGCCCGTGCTCTGCCAGGAGGGGGACGCGGTAGGATAGCTCAACCGGCTGGCGGCTCGGATGGGGGGAAGTGACCCGGGCGGTGAGTATCCGCACGCCCTCGGGCAGCTCGGCCTGGAGGCGGGTGCAGAACTCGTCCGGCCGAACCCAGTGGCAAAGCCCCACGTCGGCGACCTCGTTGAGGCCGGTGTAGCCGACGCTCAGGGCGGCGGGCAGACTCATCCTCGGACGAGGATGATAGCCCTCGCTCATCGCAATGGGGAGTTCCGCGCGCCGCAGTGCTCGTTCGAACACTCGCATCAGGTCATGATGCGATACGAAGCGTATGTCTCCCTCTTTAGTAAACCTTATCCGAATGTTCTGCTTGACTTGTGACAAAGACGCGACTCCATTCTATCTCCTCCGGACCACCACGCGGCGGGGCAGGCAGTGTGCACGGGCCTGCCCCCGCAACGGAAGTGAAGTGCTGCATGGCCTTGGTCGCGGCCCGGTCTCTCGTCGCTGAGCCTGAGGATGTCTGCATATTGCGTCGCCCGTTCGTGTCTGCGGCACAGACATCAACCGTGAGGGTGCTCCTCATCAATAGTCTACCCTTTGTGTCTCCTGCGGTCAAGCGGCACAAACTCGAAGTTCCGCCCGGAACGACTGCAGAGGCTGGCACGCCCGGGTATAATATCAGAAGAAGGGGGTAACGCGATGAAGAGCATTCAGGCGGTACCGGTTGCTCTCGGCCTGGCACTGGTCGCCTGCGGGGCGTGGGCGGCGGAGGTGGAGTCCCCCGGCGCCTCGCAGCCGGGCGAAGCGCGGCCGAGAAACTACTTCCAGTCGAGGAACAGGCGCGGCATTCGCACGCGAGCCGTGCGTTCGCGCGAGGAGGGAGGCGGCGAGAGCGAGGAGCAGGCTGCCCCGGGCACCCCGGAGAACCCGATCTTCCTTCCCGTCGTCAACAATGAGCTCTGGCGCGGGGCATGGCGCCCCGTCAGGCGGCGGTGGGAGATCAGCGGCCCGGGGGGCGCATACTACCGCAGGGAGCGCTAC
>JASFTU010000290.1:0-4338 GCA_050050635.1 Candidatus Brocadiaceae bacterium | reverse complement strand
GGCGAACCGAAGCAGCACCTGGTCCTGCTTACGCCGCAATGTGACGTGCCTGGCTTCCCTTTCCATGGTTTACCCGCTCCAGACGGTGGCCCGCAGTCGGCTCAGTTCGCTCTGGATCTTCACCAGCCTTGCGTAGGTGCCATCCTCCGCAAGCAGCTCATCGTGGGTGCCCTGCTCCGCAATCCGGCCGTCCTCCACGACGATGAGGCGGTCGGCATTGCGCAGCGTGGCCAGCCGGTGCGCGATGGCGATCGTGGTCCTGCCCTCTATCAGGTTCGCTATGGCCTCCTGGATCTCCCTCTCGGTCTCGCTGTCCACCGACGAGGTGGCCTCGTCGAGGATCAGGATGGCCGGATCGTGCAGGATGGCGCGGGCGATCGAGATGCGCTGCCCCTCGCCTCCCGACAGGGCGTCGCCGCCCTCGCCGATGACCGTGTCGTAGCCGTCCTCCTTGTGCAGTATGAACTCGTGTGCGTTGGCTGCCTTGGCGGCGCGCACGACGTCCTCGAAGCGCGCATCCGGATTCCCGTAGCGGATGTTCTCCAGGATGCTGGCGTTGAACAGGAACGACTCCTGCATGACCATGCCGATCTGGCGGCGCAGGTCGGACAGCTTGATTCTGTCAACGGGCCGGCCGTCGATAGTGATGCGGCCGGAGTCCACGTCGAAGAACCGGCAGATGAGGCTGATGATCGTGCTCTTGCCGGCGCCCGACTTGCCCACCAGCCCGATCATCTCCCCGGCGGCAATGTCGAAGGAGATGCCTCTGATGACCTCTTTGCCGCGCTCGTAGCTGAAGTGCACGTCCTGGAAGCTGATCTGTCCCCTGATGTGGGGCATCGGCACCGCGTCGGGGGCGTCATAGACCTCGGGCCGTGAGTCCAGCACGGAGAATATGCGCTCGGCGCCGGTCATCGCGTGCGTCATCCAGTTGAAGATGGCGCCGAACCAGCGCAGCGGCATGTAGAAGAGGGCGATGTAGCCGACGAAGGCGATCAGGTCGCTCAAGGAAAGTGACGGATCGCCGCCGGCCAGGCGCAGGGACGCGAAGTACCACACCCCGGCCAGCCCGATGGCCATGACGAACGCCATCAGCTCGAAGAACCCGATCCACGTGCGTTCAATGTCGAAGCGCGCGCGGAAGAGCGCCTCGCTCTTGTCCTCGAACTGGCGCGACCGCCTGCCTTCCTGGGCGAAGGCTTTCACCGCCTTGATGCCCTCGATGGACTCCTGGAGCACCGAGTGCACCGATCCCGTGCTGCTGCCCTCCTTGTGCATCAGGGGCACCAGCTTCCGAGACAGCCAGCTCCCTCCGCCCAGCAGGAAGGGCACCGGCAGGAACACGATCAGCGCGAGCTGCCAGTCCATCAACAGCAGCACGACGGCGATGCCGACGAAGGAGACGGCGTTCACGACCAGGTACGGCAGTCCGTCGATGAGGAAATGCTGCAGGCCGCGCGTGTCGTGCATCACGCGCGCTACGAGCTGTCCGGACTCCCGTCGGTTGAAATAGGAAAGCCTCAGCTTCTGCAGGTGCGCGTGGAGCTGCGCGCGCAGGTCGGCCACGACCCGGGCCGCGGTCCAGGAGCTGAGCCAGCCGCCCAGCACACCGGCCCCGAGCACGAGCGCCCCGCAGCTCAACATCGCACCGACCAGCAACGGCAGACGGCCCATGTCCTTCGGCTCGATTACCTGATCAACGATCAGCTTCGTTATATAGGGCGGGGCCATGCGGGTGCCGGCCGTGACCAGGGTGGTCAGGATGACCGCCGCCACCGCGGGCCAGTACGGGCGGACGAGGCCGAACAGGCGGCGCAGCACCCTCAACCGCCGCACGCACATGGGGCACTTTGCGCCGCGCTCCGGGAGAGGAGCCCCGCACCGCCGGCAGTAGGCGTGTTCCTGCTCCTCCGGCACGCGCGGCGCGCGACCACGCACCAGGTCGTTGATGATCCTGCTGATGGCGGCGAACTCGGGCACGCACGCGTTCGAGTAGTAGATCAGGATCATCTCGCCGTCCGCAGTTACGGCTACGAGCCGGCCGCTGCCGAACAGCTCGTCCATTCTGACCTCCCGGATCTCCGACAGCTCCAGCGTGTACCGGTGCTGCTCCGAGTCGCAGACGGCCAGCTGGGAGTCGGTCACGGCCAGGTAGCTGGCGCCGAAGTGCCGCTCGAAGGTCAGGTCGCTGCCGACGCAGTAGCGGATGGGCTGCTCGTCGCCGAGCTGGTCGCGCAGCCTGTCGGCCACTTCTTCCGGGAGTTTACAGTTCAGGTACATGGCAGTATCTCCGTGCTCCGGGTGCGAGGGCAGATACCCGCTGCCGCATGCGGTACCGAAGGAGGCGAAGCGGAACCCCGGTACGCGGCCCCCGGTCTCCGGCGAGACACAAAGGCCGCCGGCGCGTCGCGCCCGCGGCCTATGGTCAGAAAGGAACGGCCGCCCGTCCGGGCGGCCCGGAAAGTGCTCAGCTCAGAGCAGGTGAGTCAGGGTCGGGTTCGCCCGGGGCGCGACAGCGCGGCGAGGTCGTGGTCCGGGGAGTCCATCTGTCGCATCCCTTGTGGTGGAGAATCGGTCCGGTTTGCAGAAGCAAAACAGGAGTATACCATGCACTGCGCGCATGTCAAGACTGAAAAGGACGCCCGGGCGACCGGGGCAGTCCGTGTACGCCGGACAACGAGGCCACCAGTTCCGTGTAGGGGCAGACCCCCGTGCCTGCCCGGCGGGCTTCAGGGCCCACCCGGATCCGGTGCTGGAGCACCCAGCACCAGGCTCCGCCCGTAAGGGACGAACCCCACGCTGCGGGCCGTGGCGATCGAAGCCTGGTTGTCGGGGCTGCACGAGTAACGCGCCTCTCCGCCGCGCCGCGTGACCTGTTCCACCACGGCGGAAACGACCGTCTTCGCGTAGCCGCGTCGGCGGTAGGGCGGGGCAGTCCCGACGCCGGGGTCGGCGATCCGATCCTCCATGATTCCCGTGCGGTGGGAGAAGGCGATGGACACGGCCTCGCCGTCCTCTACGACCGCGTAGCAGATGCCGTCCGGGAAGCAGTGGGTGGGCAGGCTCAGCCCCTCGGCCGGCGGGATGCTCTCGTCGGTGAGCCGCCGGCAGTCCCCGCAGCGATGACGCCGCAGCAGATCCCGGTTGCAGGCAAACGTGACGTCCCACCAGGACCGGTCCACCTCCTGGAGGCCCGCCCGGCAGAGGACGTCGCTGACCGGGGGCTTCAGGCGCTCGGCCAGAGCCGGTTCGCAGAGCTCTTCGGCGTGCTCTACCTCCCGTGCTACGGCCCGTACCCCCTCTCCCGCTCCGGGCGGGACGCTGATCGCCGTCCTGCCGTCCTGGAGCCACATCCACCACAGGGCGCGCAGGTAGCCGTAGCTCTGCTCCTTGCGCAGTCGGCGTGTCGATTCCACGACCCGGATGCGTCCCGGCTCCAGCTCAGCGAAGTCCACACCCATCCGGATGCTGAGCTGCCGATCCACCAGCGGGAACTTATGTGTCGAGTTCTGGGACATCCTCTTACCGCTCTCAGGGCGCCTCGATGATCCGGTGTCCGCCCGCCACGGCGCGGTCAACCGCCGTTCGCTCCGAGGCGCCGGTACGTTTCGTACTGGTAGTCGAGGAAGCGTTCAGTATCGCTTCCGGAGGAGAACTCGTCCAGGTAATGCAACACGGACCAGAACCCGGCGACTGCGCCGACGTGCACCCAACGGCGAACCTGCGGAGCGTCTGCCTGCCGGCAGATCTTCGAGTGTTCCGCGTAGGCGGCGAGGTTCTCCGGGTGCCGCAGGCAGAAAGGGGCCAGGTCGTAGAGGAAGGGGCCGTGTCCGTAGGAGGAGCCCCAGTCGCAGATAACCTGCGGCGGACCGGCCAGGATGTTCTCCTCCCGGAAATCGTGATGCTGACGGGCGAACGGCATGGACGCGAACTCGCACGCGAACTGCTCCGTGTCCCGCGCCAGCCGGGCGGCGATCTCGGCGTACCCCTCCAGCACGAGCCACTGTTGCTCGGCGCGGAGTCGACGCAGCCTGTCCCGGCCACCTTCGGAGCAGCGCAGGAACCCCTCGCGGAAGAACCTCCTGTCCGACGGCGTGGGCGCCCGGGAGCGGAGACGATTCTGCACCGTGGCGAAGTCGCGAACCAGTCCCGGCTCCAGCATCTTGCTCTGAATGGGGCCTCCGGTGATGAAGTCCGTCACAAGGATGCTCCCTCTCAGGAGTGCGGGGAAGGCCACGCGCGGCACGTGGCTCAGCCTCAGCGGGATCATCGCCAGAAGGACGTCCCGTTCATGGGGCTGGACTTCCTTGACGAAGTAGTCCGCGTCGTCACGTCGCA
>JASFTU010000289.1:0-4338 GCA_050050635.1 Candidatus Brocadiaceae bacterium | reverse complement strand
GAGGATGGACAGATAGCGGCGCCGTGCTTCGGGGTCGAAGCCCTCCCGGAAGGCCTGTGTGGCGATGGCCGTGCCGAACCAGAACTCGTGGCTCAACTGGGTCACGCTGACCTCGGCGCCGGGCTCGCACCGAATCGTCATCGTGCCCATCCTGTGCCGCCGGATCCCTCGATTCTGCTTCTCTCCTTCGTCGGCGTCGGCCATCTCCGTTCCCCACCGGGCCAGAGCTGTCAGGACGAGGAGCGCACTGATGCACATGACGAGCAGTCGCATGGGTTTCCGTCGCTCCTCGCTTCCGCCGGCCGGGCCGCACCGGCGGCCCGTGGGCCCAGTCTAATGGACTGCCCGGGGAGCGGCAAGAGGTGTAAGGCGCCCTCCCGGCGATTTGACACGGCCAATGGCCCCGGCCCATAATCCCCCCCATCTGCTGAGCCACGGGTGAGGAGGGGGACGGACCATGGGGTGCGTGCTGACCATC
This sequence comes from Candidatus Brocadiaceae bacterium, assembly GCA_050050635.1. GTDB lineage: Bacteria > Planctomycetota > Brocadiia > SM23-32 > SM23-32 > JASFTU01. The sequence continues at coordinate 3,860 of JASFTU010000289.1, read as the reverse complement.
ATTGCGTTGTTGGTGCCGCGGCTGACCATGTTCTTCATCTGGCTCCTGACGGACTGGTTCAGCCAGGCGTTCGAGACGGTCGTCTGGCCGCTGCTCGGCTTCTTCTTCATGCCGTACACGACCCTGGCGTGCATGGCGGCCGTGCTGAGGAACGGCTCGGTCAGCGGGTGGTGGATTGCCCTTGTCGTGCTGGCCGTGCTGGTGGATATCGGTCACTGGGGAGGGGGAGGCAGCAGCTACCGCCGGAGATGAGCGCCGGTCGCCCTCAGCTGTTCAGCTGGAGGTGAACGATGCGATCCCCGAACGCCTCCTTGAAGGCCGGGATGCGGGCAAGGAACCGCAGCCACCGCCACCGTTGCGGGTGCCGGTCGAAGATGTCCCACTGCCGCACGAACCGGATAGCCGGGTCCCAGCCCTCCAGCTCTCGGCCATCCCGCAACGACCACGAGAGCACCGCGCCCGTGCGCCAGATGCACTCGTGCAGCTTCCCATGCCGGATGAAGAACGGGCCCATCGCCTCCAGCAACATCTCCGAGCCCTCGAAGCGACGCGCGAGCCGCGCCAGGAGACCGCGCACCACCTCCTCCTGGAGGTACATCAGCAACCCCTCGGCGACGAAGAGCACGGCGCCGGCGGCGCCCACACGTCCGAACCAGTCCTCGTCGAGCACGGACGCGGCGAGGTAGCGGTACCGCTCGCCCTCGGGGAAGAACTCCCGCCTGAGTCGGATGATCTCGGGCAGGTCCAGCTCGTACCACGTCAGGCGGCCGTTGTCCATGCGGAAGAACCGCGTGTCCAGCCCCGCCCCCAGGTTGACCACCGCGCACTCCGGGTGCCGCGCGATGAACGTCCCGACCGCCTCATCGAGTATCTCGGTCCGTACGGCCACGGCAACCCGGGTCTTCCAGGCCCGATCGAGCGGCCGGAAGTCGTAGTCCATGCTCTCCACGAGGCGCACCGAGAGCGGATCGCGGATGATGGCGTCGGGCCGTCGGGTTTCAGCGGCCCGCGCGTGGAGCGGGATGAGAACGGTCTCGGAGACGCCGGCCAGGTCGTCTCGCGTGATCTTGCGTCGCATTTCTCGCCCCCTCCGCGCCGCCCCCGCATCGCCTTCGCCTTGCCCCCATTATACGCGCCCGAGGGCCCGACGTCAGTCTTCCTCGCGCCAGCCTCCTCCCGCGACCAGCCCCTCCTCGCCCCTGTCCTCGATCACCCTGCTGGCCATGCACGTGACGGTGAGCAGCATCTGAACGCCGAGCTGGGTCAGTTCGTACCGTCCGGCCCGGTCGGTGACGTATGCGGCGTACTTCAGCTCCTTCAGATGGTGGTAAAGGGCCCCGCCGCGGAACCCGGTGGCGTCGCTCAGTTCGGAGGCCGCCATCGGGGCGGGATAGAGAGCCTGCATGATCCGGACGCGGCCCTCGTGGGAGAGGGGGGAGAGCATGCGCTCCACCTTCGCTGCCGAGGTTTGCGTGACGACGTCGCCCTCCGGTTTCTCCTCACCGAAGTGGGTATGCACGTGCAGCCAGCCGAGCGTTCCCGACGCACGCTTCGTGGCCGCCGTCCACAGGAAGACGAACTGCCCCGGATGCTCGAGCCTGTCCTCCCATTCGCGGACGATGGCCGGGGGCCCCCCGTCGTCATCGGCCAGGATGGCATCGGTCAACGGCCCCACTTCCGGCGTTCCCATGGCAACCCTCCTTCCGTTGATCTGTGCGGCGCTCTCTTACAGTGGACCGTTATTCCGTAATTACGTAGTAGTGTAACACACGTGAGGCGCCGTGTCAAGGGCTCTTCTGTGGCAAGCAGCGGGAGGCACGTCTCGGGCCCGTGACGTGCCGGGCCGGCCGGCGGGGGCCGCGTCTCAGCCCACCGTATCCGTGATGAACTCGCGCACGGCTTCCCGGTCGTCCGGCAGCACGGTGCAGCGGGTGGGCAATTCCATCAGCGCGTCGATGTCGGGGTGGTGGGCGATGTCCTCCCCGACGGCCCTCTCGATGGCCTCCGGGAACTTGGCCGGATGGGCCGTTGAGACGCAGACGATGGGGCTTCCGGCCAGGCCCGCCTTCTCGGCGACCGCCACGCCGATCGCCGTATGGGGGTCGAGAAGGTAGCCGTGTTCGCCGTGGTACCTCCGGATGGCGTCGAGGCACTCCTCGACGCCGGCGGCGGCCGCCTCGAAATCGGGATCCACCGCGCCGTCCTCGCCCGGCTCAATCCGGAAAGCGTCCTCCTCGGCGAACTGCTCCATCAGCGCGCGCACTCGCGCGTGGTCGCGGCCGACCCGGTAGAACAGGTAGCGCTCGAAGTTGCTCGGAGCCTGGATGTCCATCGCCGGCGAGAGCGTCTGGACGACCTCCCCGCGGACGTACTCGCCGCTGCTGAAGAAACGGGCCAGGATATCGTTCTCGTTGGTTGCGAGGATCAGCCGCTCGATGGGCAGCCCCATCTTCATCGCATACCAGCCCGCCAGGATGTTGCCGAAGTTGCCCGTGGGCACGCACACGCGCATCGCCTCCGCACCGGTGACCCCGTGCAGCTCCAGGAAGGCCCGGAAGTAGTACACGATCTGCGCCATCACGCGGGCCCAGTTGATGGAGTTGACCGCGCCGAGCGCGTAGGCGGACTTGAAGTCCAGGTCGGAGGCCAGGGACTTCACGATCCGCTGGCAGTCATCGAAGTCTCCCTCGATGGCCACGTTGTGGACGTTCTCGTCCAGCACGGTGGTCATCTGCCGCTTCTGGATCTCCGAGATCCGGCCGTGCGGATGGAGCATGAAGATGTGGATGCCCTCCCGGCCGCGGCACCCGTGGATGGCGGCGCTGCCGGTGTCGCCGCTGGTCGCTCCCAGCACGTTCAGGCGGCCGCCCCCGCGGGCAAGGATGTACTCGAACAGGTTCCCCAGGAACTGAAGCGCCACGTCTTTGAACGAGAGAGTGGCGCCGTGCCACAGCTCCAGCACATGCAGCGGTCCCACCCGTACAAGCGGAGCCACCGGCCCACCGTAGTCTTCGGTGTACGTGCGATGCGCCAGCTCCCGCAGGTCGTCTTCCGCCACGTCCGTGGCGAACAGCCGCATCACCTCGAAGGCGAGTTCCGGGTAGGGCAGATCCCGCCATTCGCCCAGGCTGTCGCCGACGTCCGGGATGGTCGCCGGGATGATCAGTCCGCCGTCGTCGGCCAGGCCCATCATCACTGCCTGCCGGAACGGGATCGGCTCGATCTGTCCTCTGGTGGAGACGTATTGCATGCCTGCGGCTCGGAGCTGAAGCAGGGAGTATCGGTCGGCAAATGCACCTTCCTCATTCTATGGGGTAGGCCACCCGGGTCAAGCTCCCGGCCCCCGCGATTTCGTCCCGGACGGATGACAACGCCGGAGGAAGCCGATAGTATGGCCGCCGCACTCGGAGCAGAACACAGGGAGGCCTGCAATGCCGGAAGGGAAACTGGCGGTCATTGGCTTCGACTCCATTTCATTGCCGACGCTATTGGAGTTCGTGGAGCGGGGGGTGATGCCCACCACCCGGGAGCTGATCGAGAAGGGCAGTGTCACGCAGACCTGGCCCTGTTTCCCGATGGAGACCGGGACGAACTGGGCCTGCCTGGCAACGGGGGCAACGCCCCCGGTTACCGGGTGCAACATGAGCACGCACTTCCCCGGCGATCCGCTCGATGAATGGCGCTCCGGCTTCCCCGCCTCTGTCTGCAGGGCGGAGCAGCTGTGGAGCGCAGCTCACCGGGAGGGACGCCGTTCGGTGGTCTTCGACTGGTCGCAGTCCTACCCTCTGGCGTTCGAGGAGGGGATCATCCATGTCGGCGAAGACGGGCGACCGGACAACGCCTTCCGCGCGCTGCAGGAG
>JASFTU010000288.1:0-4346 GCA_050050635.1 Candidatus Brocadiaceae bacterium | reverse complement strand
CGGCCACTCTTCCCACCCCTCCGGCCCTTCGCGGCCCCCGAGCACGTCGTAGGGGTAGTAGAGGCTTTCGTGGCCGATCACGAGGTCGGTGCCCTCCTGCCCGGCCCGCTCCAGGACGTCGCGGGTGGCCTGCCAGCAGAGGAGGACGTCCTCCACTTCGTCGTCGGCGGACCCGTGCCACACGCCTTCGTCGGTGTGGATCGGGTGCCCCGTGGACTCCTCGACGAACGCAATGATGTCGCTGACCCGTTGCATACCTGCTTCCTCCGATCTGCTTTCCATGGCGGAGGCTCGCGCCGCCGCGGCGGAGCACTTGACGGGCACGGGCCGCCGACTTATGGTAACGGAAACCGGCAAACACACAACACTTCCCGAGGTTCCGACCGTACCATGAGGACCCAACGCCAACAGGCGCCCACCGGCCTCCACCGACCGGGCGTTCTCGCCGTCGTCCTCCTGGCCGTCGCCGTCCTGGCCGGCTGCGCCAAGCCCGAAGACCCCCAGTATTACGTCGATCTGCTGGCCAGCGAGAAGGCCGAAACGCGTCGCCGCGCGGTGGACGAACTGGTGCGCATGCAGGAGAAGGCCATGCCCGCGGTGCGCGGAGCGTTGGAGAGCGACGACGTCACCACGCGCAAGGAGGCCCTGAAAGTGCTGGCGGACGTGCGCCGGATGGATTCGCTGCGGCTGGCCGGACTGCTCCTGAACGACCCGGACAAAGGCGTACGCCTGCAGGCCATCAAGACCATCTCCAGCCTCTCGACCGTGTGGAAAGAGAAGACTATCGAGCTGCTCTCGCAGGCCCTGGAGGACCGGGACGCCGAGTGCGTCAGAACGGCCGCGGAGGGCCTGAAGGACATGCGCTACGAGGACGCCACGGCCGTGCTCCGGCAGACCTACGAGACCGGCGAGGGCAGGCAGGCGGTCTACGCAGCACGCTACCTGCACGAGCTGGAGCCCTCGGAGGAGATCGCACGCTTCGTGCTGGAGAACTTGCTGTCCCCCCGTAAGGCGCTGCGGGACGCCGCCGACGTGTGCGTCTACGGGATCAGGAAGGAAGACAAGCCGGAGGAGTTCAAGACGAAGGGCCTGCAGGACGAGGTGATCGGGACCCTCGTGGCGTTCGCCGACGAACACGCAGCCAACGCCTACGTGAGGGAGGTGCTGGGGAAGGTGCGCGACGCGCTGATCGAGGAGCTGGAGCGGACGCTGGACACCAAGCGAGCGGCGGAGATCCTCTACGCGCTGGGCGTGATGGCCGACGAGGCGAGCATCCAGAAGCTGACCGAAGACATGAAGGACACGCGGCTGGAGAGCTCCTGGCGGGTCTCCGCCGCCGCCGGGCTGGGCCTGGCCGCCCGTTCACCGAGGGCCGGCATCGCCAGCCGGCGCACGATCATCGATGAGCTCTCCAAAGTCCTGGCCGATGAGGGAGTGGACAACCGGGTGCGCATCGGGGCCGCCATTGCGCTGTGTCGGCTCAGACAGCGCAACGGCGTGCAGTACCTGCTCAACGAGCTGGACCGGTTCCAGGAGACCGTGGGAGAGGGGACGAAGCTGAGCGAGTCCGAGCTGCAGAGCTTGACCGAGCTACGGATCCGCGCCCAGGAGGCACTCACTGCCTCCGGTGACTACGTGGTGGAGTTCCTGCGCCGGCGAGCCACCAGCAGAGACGCCGGGCCCATCATCATCTGGGCCGCGGCCAAGACCTTCGGCGAGCTGGGGGTGGAAGACGCCGTGGCCTTCCTGGGCCGCGTCCTGACCCAAAGGAAGACGCCCGAGATCAGGGTGGGCCCGGAGGGACGTCTGAGCAAACCCGTGGAGCTGGAAGACTGGGAGAAGCCCGACGAGGAGGAAGTCGCCGAGTGGCAGCAGAAGCTGGAGGTCTTCGCCCGGCCGGACTACGTGCGCTGGGCCGCCGCGATGGCCCTGGGGCAGATCGGCGGCAAAGAGGCCGAGAACCTGTTGAGGGAGGCAGCCGACGCCGAACAGGAGCTGCTGGAACACCTGCGGCGCAACAGGGACAGCCACGAGGTGCGCACCTATCACCTGCGCGAGCCCGTTATCGAAGGCGTGATGCGGAAGCACGAAGACGTGCTCTTCTACATCCGGCTGGCCCTGGACCAGCTGGGCTCGGGCTGAGGGGGTCACTCCACGGGGTCGTAGCCGCCCGGAAAGAGCGGGTTGCAGCGTACGATACGCCACAGGCCCTTCAACAGGCCGACGATGAGGCCCTTCTTCTGGATCGCCTGAACCATATACCGGCTGCAGCTCGGGCGGAACCGGCACACCGGGGGCAGAAGGGGGGAGAGGCAGCACTGATACGCGCGCACTATCGAGACGACCAGCCAGGCCAGCGCGCGCTCAAGCACCCGCAGCGGCGCCATCAGCTTGCCCATCATCGGCATTCAGCCTCTCTATGATCTGCAGGAACGCCTCCCCGACGGCAGCGATCTGTTCGGGCGAGGCGTCCCATGCCACGGAGACCACCAGGTCGTAAGGTCGCTGCAGGCGGTGCCGGTTCAGCCGGAAGGCCTCGCGTATGGCCCGTTTCCACCGGTTGCGCAGGTGCGCACGGCCGACGCGGCGGCTGACGGCCAGGCCGAGCCGGCTCCCGCCTTCGGGCCGCCTGAGCGCCCGAACGCGGAGCGGGTGGGCTATCAAGCGCCTCCCGCCGGCGTTGACCCGGTCGAAGTCGCGCGCGTGGAGGAGCCGCGCCTGCTTGGGGAACCCGAATCGCTTCATTCCGGCCGCTCGAGCAGTCTTCGGAGGTACACGATCCATTCATCAACGTCGAAGAGCGTCTCCGGCGCACCGCGCGCGGACGGCCAGCCGTAGCGGTAGCTGCGCTGCGGTGTCTCCAGGATGAGGCAGGGGATATCCCACCATTCCCCGCGCCAGAAACGGCCCAGGCGGTCGAGCCGGATCAGGTGCTCGCCGGAGGGGCCTGCGCCGGTTTCCCGGGTGATCTGCCACTCGGGTTCGAAGGTGATGCGCCGCTCGGTGAGAGTGAGGTCGCCGGCACTGATCTCGAACCACTCACAGCTCGGCAGCGGGAAGTAGCGCACCTCGCTCCGCAGAATCTCGGGCTCCTCCCACCTCTCGGCCACCTCCTCGGCCACCTGGACCGTGAACTCGGAAGGCTCGACCGATATCGTGCCGGTCGGCTCCGCATCCCGCTGCGGCAGAAGCAGCTCCTCGGCCTCCCGCAGGGCCCGCTCCGGGGCTTCACCCTCGGCCTGGATGACCACCTGGTCCTCCTCGGCGCTCAGCCGCAGCACCTCCATCAGGGCGGGGCGCTTGCGGGAGATGTACTCCCCGGCAGCCCGCGCGGCTGCAACGGCGCCGGCCGAGTCCGGGGGGCCGCCCAGGACCCGTGGGGACAGCTCGGCGGGAGCGATCCTCAGCTCTGCCCTGGAAACCATATCAGTCCACCACGAAACGCTGGAAACCCGGCGATGAGACAACCCGGGCCGAGCCGTCCTGCATCCGCAGCATCATCATACACTCGATCTCGGGCAGGGAGCCAACGAGGGACAGGGCGGCATCGGGCCCCATCACGCCGAGCGCGGTGGCCAGGGCATCGGCGGTCGCGGCATCGGGAGCGAGGACCGTGACGCTGGGCACGCTCTCCACGGGATGCCCGCTGCGGGGGTCGATGACGTGGGAGTACCACTCCTCGCCGACGCGGAACCCGCGGGCATAGTCGCCGCTGGTGGCCACCGCACAGGAACTGAGGCGCAGGATGACCTGATCCGGGCCCCCCGGCGGGCGCCGCACCCGCACGCGCCAGGGCCGGTCGGGAGCCGGCGCTCCGAGCAGGCGGATGTCGCCGCCGATGTCCACCAGTGCCGCCTGTACTCCGGCTTCCTGCAGCGTGTCGGCGGCCAGCTCGATGGCGTGCCCCTTTGCGATGCCGCCCAGGTCAACGGCCATCCCCTCAGCGGCGAAGCCGATGTGCGAATCCTTGATGATGAGTCGGTCGGAGCCGACCAGGCTGAGCGTTGCCGCCAGCGCATCCGGTTCCGGCTCTTTGCCCTCCTCTACCGCCCGGCGCCACAGGTCCCTGAGGGGGGCGTAGGTCACGTCGAACGCGCCCCCCGTGAGGCGCCAGATCTCGACTGATCGCCGCAGCACGTCGCGCGTCGGCTCGGAGACCCAGACCGGTCGCTCGTGCGCCATGCTGTTGAGAAGGCTGACCTCGCTGTCGGGGCGATAGGTGCTCATGCGCCGCTCGACCATCCGGACGGCCTGGATCGCCGGCCGGACGGCGAGGGCTGCATCCCGCGCCTCCGGAGTGCACACGACGACCCGTGCGTCGGTCCCCATGGCACTGAAGCGCGCCT
>JASFTU010000287.1:0-4351 GCA_050050635.1 Candidatus Brocadiaceae bacterium | reverse complement strand
GATGGCGCCGTCCAGCACGCTGTAGCGGCGGTTTATGTCGGCCGGCGTCAGTGCGCTCTCGAAGACGATCCGGCTCTCGATGTCGGTGAGGCCGCCCGTACGGGCCAGCTTCTCCAGGATGGTCGCGCGGTAGGGGGCCAGCATCTCCTCCCAGTTCTGATGAGGCCGAATGTAGGGCGTGTGGACGAGCACGTACAGGGCTTCACCGCCCGCCGGAGCCACGTCCGGCTCGGTCCTGGCGGGCGCGCACACGTAGCAGGTGGGGTCGGGCGCCGGCTTGCCGCGCCGATAGATCGCGTCGAACTCCTCCTCCGGGTCCCGCGAGAACACGAAGTTGTGGTGCAGCAGGTGGTCGTAGCCGCGGTCCAGGCCGAGGTACAGCACGACCCCTGAGCAAGCGGGCTCATACCTTCTTCGGCGCGCGAAACGTGCCGCGGCCTCCCGGCCTACAAGCTCGCGGTACGTCCGCACCGAGTCCGCGTTGGAGATCACCAGGCCGACCGGGAGCAGCTCGCCCTGCTCGGTCTGCACTCCCCTGACGGAACCGTCCTCCACGATGATCGCGCCGACCCCCACTCCGCGTCGGACGGCGACACCGAGGTCTGCTGCGAGGCGCTCCAGGGCCTCTGGAACGGCCCTCGTCCCGCCCATCGGGTACCACACGCCCTCTTCGGTCTGCATGTGCGCGATGCCGCAGAGGATGGCCGGCGACCAGTAGGGAGAGGAGCCGACGTACTGGGTGAAATGGTCCGCCATCTGCGCAACCCGCTCCTCGGGCAGGTATCTGCGCACCGTGCCCGCCACGGTCCGCCCCATGCGCATCCGCCATATCGCTCGCATGGCGCTGAGCCAGCTCCCCGGCCGCTTGCGGATGATGTCGCCCATCGTGCCGATGGGCTTCCAGAAGAAGTACTCGTCCGCGATCTCGTGCAGCGCGCGGGAGGTGTCCATGAAACGGCGGTAACCCCGACCGACGCCCTCCCCCGGTGCGAACTCCGCCAGGGCACGGGCCATAGCGCCGACGTCCTCGAGGAGGTCCAGGTGTGTGCCGTCCTCGAAGAAACACCGCCACTGTGGGTCCAGCCGAACCAGCTCCAATTCGTCGTTCAGCTCCCGCCCCGCCTCCGCGAACACGCGCTTCAGGACCGACGGCATGGTCAGGATGGTGGGGCCCATGTCGAAGCGGAAACCTTCGGCCTGGAGTACGGCCGCCTTCCCTCCGAGCCAGGAGTTCCGCTCGAAGAGCGTTACCCGGTGCCCCCGCGCCGCCAGAGTGCATGCGGCCGCAAGCCCGCCAAGGCCGCCACCAACCACTGCTACCTCTCCCCGTTCTCCCATTGCCAGCTACTCCCCCTCGCGACCTCGATGATCCCCGTGAAGCATACTCGCGCCGTGCCGAATGAGGCGACCTAAAGCGCGCATGCGACCGGTCAGGCTCCCCCCGTGCACGGCCGTCATGTAATCCTGCAGCACGTCCCGGGCCTGCGCGCTCGCCACGTCCAGGTGGGGTCGCCATCCACCCCTGCGACTGACGATGGCCTTCTGCCTGGTCAGCTCCAGCAATCCTGCCGCGCCCCGAGTGACACCGTATCCGCTCCTGCCGCGGCCCCCGAAAGGCACACGCGGGTCGGCCGTCGGAACGATCATGTCGTTGACCACCACGACTCCCGCGTTCACCCGCTCGGCGAACCGGCGGGCCTCCGCATCCGGCCCGAAGACCGTCGCGCCGAGTGCATAGGGACAGGCCTCGTCTGCCGCCAGAGCCTCGTCCGGGTCGCTCACCCGGACGATGGAGAGAGCGGGAGCGAACACGTCCTCCTGAAGCAGCCGCATCGCCGGCAAGGCGTCGCCGAGCACCAACGGCCAGCGCAGTCCGCCCGATGCCGGAGGGCCAGTCACCAGACGCGCGCCCTCTGCCAGCGCCTCCCGGACAAGCCCCCGGGCGAAGGATGCCCCTGCTTCGTCCACGGAGCAAGCCGGGGCCGCGGCGACCATCGCTCCCAGCCGGCTTTCCAGCTCGCGTGCCGCCGCGGGCGTTACGAACACGCGGCGTGGAGCGATGCAGGTGGCCCCCTGATTGAGGCGCAGGCCGAACGTGAGTGCCTTCGCGACCAGTTCCAGGTCGGCCCCCGGCAGCACGAACACGGCATCACACCCACTCAGCTCCAGTGTCGCGGGGACCACCCGGGGTGCAAGCTGGGCGAGCACCGACCGGCCCGTCTGAACTGACCCGGTGAGCACAACCCTGTCCACGCCCGCCGAGATCGCGTCGCGGCCGGCGTCCACGGACTCGGGGAGGACGCGGCACAGGTTCCGTCGTAACCCCGCCGCATAGAGCAGTTGCGCCAGCAGCTCCAGGGCTTCCCGGCCGCCCGCCCCGGGCTTCAGCACAACCGCGTTGCCTGCCGCGAGGGCCTGAATGCCCTGCACGCCCGGCAGAAGCAGAGGATAGTTCGAAGGCCCAACAACGAGCACGACGCCGTACGGCTCCCGCCTGATGAGCACGTTCACACCGGCGAAGATGGACAGCAGAGGCCCTCCCGAGGCCCGGTGTGGCCGGAGGATTCGGACCGCCCGGCGTTCCAGGAACCTGCACGCCTCCGCCAGCGGTAGGACCTCGGCGGCCAGCGTCTCGCCGGGAGCACGCCGCCTGGTCCGGTCAACGGCCGCTGCCAGCCGGTCGGCATGGGCGGCGATGCCCTGCCGAAGGCGCCTGATCAGCTTCAGGCGCGCGCGCACGGGAGTCGCCGCCCAGGCGCTCTGGGCCCTTCGGGCCCTGTTGACCTCGGCCACGACCTCGCCCGTGACGTCGGTGGCGTTCTCCACGCGGACAGAAGAGATACTCTTACCGCCAGAGAGATTCTGGCTGCTGTCGCTCATCGTGCCCCCCGGGCCCGGCCCGTGTGTCCTCCCCCCGTCACAGGTGCTGCCCGACACGCCCCGGCGAAGTGCATCCGCCGGCGAGAATGCAGAGCCGAGAGAAGCTGTTGCGGACCCACTTTCTGGCTTTATCCGCGCCCTCTGCGATCTGTGCACGTGGTTCCGTGAGGCATTCTAAGCCTCGTCCCCTCCCATCTCGGGCAAGGGCGCAGGCGGCGGGTACGGTACGTCGTAGTGGTCACAGATCAGGTTCGCGCTGATCCTGCCGGACTCCAGTATCGTCGGCACGCCGCTGCCGGGATGCGTTCCACCGCCCACCAGGTAGCAGTGCTCCAGTTCCTCGAACCTGTTCCTCGGCCGGAAGTACATCATCTGGCCCAGCGTGTGGGCCAGGTTGAACGTTGCCCCCAGGAAGACGTTGTATTCCTGCTCCCAGTCGAGCGGCGTAATCACCCTCTCGGCCTCGATGTGCTGACGCACGTCGCTCATGCAGGTCCCGCTCTCGATGGCCTCCAGGACGCGGTCGCGATAAGGCTCACGCTGTTGTTCCCAGTCGATGCCGCTCTTCTGGTTGGGCACCGGCACCAGGACGTAGACGGCCGACTTGCCCTCAGGCGCGAGGGTGGGATCGGTGATGGTGGCGTTGCGGATGTAGTACGACATGTCGTCGGAGAGCGTCTTCCGTTTGAAGACATCCTCGAGGTTGTCCAGGTAATCATCGGCGAAGATTATGCTGTGGTGCGGAAGGTCGTACACCTTATCCAACCCGAGGTAGAGCATGAAGGTCGAGCAGGAGAAGGGCCGATCGCGCAGTTTATCTTCACCCCACTTCTTCAGCCTGGCCGAGCCCACAAGCTCCGACATCGCGTAACCGAAGTCCGAGTTCAGCACGACCTCGTCGCCGTATACGCGTTCGCCTCCCTCCAGCTCAACGCCGCGCACTTCCCGGCCCTCCGTGACCAGGCGGGTGACCGGCGTTTCCAGATGGATTTCTCCCCCCTCCTCCTCCACGACCTTCGCCATGGCAGCCGATATCTCACTCAGCCCACCCATGACGTGATAGACGCCGTATTCGTGCTCTATGTAGGGCAGAATGGTGAAGGCGGCCGGACAGTCCCAGGGGGACATACCGAGGTACTTGGACTGGAAGCTGAAGCAGACGCCGAGTGACTCCTCACCGAAGTACCCGAGCACGTTCTCCATAACCGTGCTGCGGAGGTCAAGATAAGGAAGAGCCTTCAGAAAGACGGGCGTGAAGAGGGACGTCCACCTGACATACGGCTTCTGCAGGCAGGGGAACAGGTGCCGGAACTTCGCCCTCTCCTTCTCCATAAACGCGTCCAAACCGTCCTCACGCCCCGGGAAGGCCGCCCTGATCTCCTGCTTCATTCGCTCGTGATCGGTCGTGAAATCCATGGCGAACTCGCCGAACACGAGCCGGTACATCGGCTCGAGCCGCACGAACTCCATG
>JASFTU010000286.1:0-4367 GCA_050050635.1 Candidatus Brocadiaceae bacterium | reverse complement strand
CGAACTGGTTCCCGTGATAGGTGGAGAAGATGTCCCGGCGTCCGTTCGAGTCGCCTTCGCCGGACAGCATGGGGAGCAGGCTCTGGCCGCGGAAGGTGTCCGGCGGATCGAGGGCGGCGACGTCCAGGAACGTGGCGGCCAGGTCGATGGCGTTGCTGACGAAGGCGTCGCACCGCGCACCCGCAGGGACGCGACCGGGCCAGCGCGCGATCATCGGCACGCGGACCACGTCGTCGTACATGATGAAGTGCTTGTCGATCATGCCGTGGCTGCCACACATGTCACCGTGGTCGGCCGTGTACACCACCAGGGTGTCTTCGGCCAGGCCCAGTTCGTCCACCGCGGTCAGCACGCGCCCGACCTGCGCGTCCAGAAGGCTGACCTCTCCCAGGTAGCGGGCCACTATCGGCGCCCACTGCTCCCAGGTCCACCCGGCGATTGCCCAGGTGCGCAGCTGCTGCGCCTGGGCGTAGGGTTTTCCCGTGAATTCGTCGCCGAAACTGCCCCAGGGTTCAATCCGTTCCGGATCGTACATGGAGGCGTAGGGCTCCGGCGGCCTGTTCGGCAGGTGGGGCTGAGGGGGATCCCAGCGCAGGAAGAACGGCCCGTCGTCCGCCGCGCAGGCTTCCAGCCGCTCCAGGACCCGATCTGCCTGCCAGGCGAGCGAGGACTGCTCGGGCGTGATGTAGGGGTCGGCCTCGCCCATCCAGCCGTTCTCACGCGGCACCGGCGGCAACCCCTGTTGCTCCCGCCACTGGCCGTACTTCCACGGGGGGACGTAATCCTCGAAGGCGAAGTCCTCGGGTGGCCTGTCCGGGTGTCCGTGCCACTTGCCGACGTATCCCAGCCGGTAGCCGGCCTCCGCCAGCATGTTGCTGAAGACCGGGAGGTCATCACGGAAGCCGCGTGGCGCTTCGGCGTCGAAGTTCGCGATCTGCAGGTGTTCGGTGGGCCACTGACCGGTGAGCATGGAGGCCCGGGCCGGCATGCAGAGAGGGATGGGGCAGAAGGCATTCGTGAAGTTCATTCCCCCGCGCGCCATTCGGTCGAGGTTCGGCGTCTTCAGCAGCGGATGACCGTTGACGCCGAGACAGTCGAACCGGTGCTGGTCGGACTGGATGAGAAGCACGTTGCCGGGCGACATGATCGGGCTCCTTGTTCTCGTCGAGAAGCGGAACGCGGGAAGGCTCATACATACCGGGCGGCTCGGAAGGGCGCAAGGGAGAGGCTTCAGTTGGCCGGGACGCCGTATCCACCCTCGGCCCGGCGGTCAGGCGCGGGGGCCTGTCCCTACGGAGGATTGGTTGGCTCATTGCCGGCTCCAGGACCGTCCCTCCGTGGTCGCCCCGCGCCGTGGCATCTTTGACTCGGTCGGGGGGTGGCAATAGAATGGCGGATTCTGCCCTCATCCGGTCCGTTCACCTTCTCGCCGCGCGGGAGAGCTCTCCATGCTGGAAGCCGTGCTCAATGCGCCGGTGCTGGTGAAGGTGATGGGAGCTCTGGGGCTGATCCTGCTCCTGAGCCGTCTGACCCGGCACCTGATCGTGGCGATAGCCGCCGGTGCCGTGGTGCTGGCGTTCTGGTCGGGCCATTCGCCACAGGCGGCGCTGGCCATCACGTGGGAGCGCCTCAGCGGGGCCAGCACGCTGTGTCTGCTGGTGATCATCTTCCAGGTCATCTGGCTCAGCTCGCAGATGGCGGCAACCGGCGTGATGGAGGACCTGGTCGGCACGGTGCGCTCGAAGGTGTCCCGGCGCAGTTCCATGGCTGTCCTCCCTGCGGTGATCGGCCTGCTGCCCATGCCGGGCGGAGCGTTGTTCTCGGCGCCGCTGGTGGACTCCTGTGACGCCGGAGGCGAGGTCCCCGCGGAACTGAAGGCGAAGACGAACCACTGGTTTCGCCACATCTGGGAATACTGGTGGCCGCTGTATCCGGGCGTGCTCCTGGCCATGGAGCAGTCGGGGCTCGAGGTCTGGCAGTTCATGCTCTTGCAGATCCCCCTCACGCTCGCGGCGGTGGGATCGGGGTACCTGTTCCTCCTGCGGCGCATTCATCCGGGCGGAGAGGAACCGGCGCCGGCGCCGGAGGAGGTTGAGCACTCGTTCCTGGGGCTGGTGCTGCCCATCGTGGTGGTCATCGTCGGCTACGCCGCCGTCCGGTTGGGTTACGCGGGGGTCCTGGCGGCGTGGCCGGGCGCGCCCGCTATGAACAAGTACGTGCCGATGATGGTGGGGCTTTTCGCGGCCATGGGATTCCTCCAGCTTCGTCGGCCCCTTGCGCGGGCGGAGTGGCGGGAGATCCTGTTCTCACGCCGCGCCATCCTGATGGCGGCCATCGTCGCCGTAGTTCGGGTGTATGGTGCGTTCATCGAGGCCCGCCTGCCGGGCGGTGAGCTGCTGGTCTCCCGGATGCGAGGCGAGATGGCCGATTGGGGCATACCGTTGCTGGTCATCATGATGGCCGTGCCGTTCGTCAGCGGCCTGGCCACGGGCCTTTCCATCGGCTTCGTCGGCGCCAGCTTCCCGATAGTCATCAACCTGATCGGGCCCGACCCGACGCTCAACGTTCTGCTTTCCACGGTGGTGCTGGCCTACGGGTTCGGCTACATTGGCATGCTCGTCTCGCCGGTCCACGTGTGTCTCGTGGTAACAAGCGAGCACTTCAGCACGGAACTACTGCACAACATGGCGGGATTGCTCAAGCCGGGGGTGGTGGTTCTGGCCTGGGTGCTGGTGCAGTTCGCCGCCGTGCGACTGCTGTTCGGCTGAACCGCTCAGTCCTCGCTCGGCGTCTCCTGACCGCCCTCGGATTCCTCCGGCGGCACCGGCAGCGCGACGGCCTGCAGGCGGCGCTTAGACACCACGTAGCGGCTCATGACATCGAGCATCTCCTCCCGCGTGTAGGAGGTGTACTTCTCCAGGGCCTCCTTGACGTCGGAGAGGACGGTGCCCCGGTAGTCGAGTTCGCCGAGAACGCTGACCCAATAGGTGGGCTCCTTCTGGGAGGTCTCGATGGAGTTCTTGAACTGCTTCCGGACCGCCGAAAGCTCCTCGTCAGTCGGGCCCTCTTCTGCGAACTCCTCGACCAGCCCGCGTGCGAGGTCGGCCGCCTCCAGCGCCTTGTCGGGGTCGGCCGTGAACCACACGGTGAACAGGCCTCCCCCTTCGTAGCCCCGCGACGGGCGAGCGATGCACCAGATGCTGTAGGTCAGGCCCCGGGCCTCGCGGATTTCCTCGCGCAGCCGTGAGGTGAGCATCTCGGCGACGATCTGCAGTATTCGTCGGTCCTCTACGTCGGTCCAGTCGGCGCCCCGCCAGCCGCTCAGCACCACGGCGCGTGGGGTTATCGTCGGCACCTCGACCGTCGCGACGAGCGGCCCCTCGCGGTAGCCCAATCCACGCAAAGCCTCCAGGGACGGATCGGTGAAAGGGCGCTCCGGCAGCGACCCGAAGTACTTCAGCGTCAGCTCCAGGGCGCGTTCACGATCGACGTCGCCCACAACGGCCGCCTCGACGGGTCCTTCGCGCAGCAGGCGATCCAGCCACGCCTGCGCCTGCTCCCCGGTCAGCCCCTGCACCTGCTGTTCGGTGGGGAACTGGAAGCGCGCATCCCCGCCGCTGAGCAGTTCCTGCATCGCCTCCATCGCCTGGTCGCCCACGTCCATTCGGCGCTTCTCGATCGCCTGGAGCATCTGTTCCTTCCACCGGTCCACGGCGGACCGCTCCAGGCGGGGGTCGGTCAGAACCATGTGCGCCAGTTGGAAGGCGGACTCGACGTCCTGCGTCGAACTGGTCAGGCTCACCTGCAGGGCGTCCTCGACGGCGCCGCCTCCGAGACTCACGTTCTTGCCGGTCAGCAGGTCCTGCACTTCGGTGGAGGAGAGGGTGCTCGAGGCCGGCTGGTCGAAAACTTCCGCGGCCAGCCCGGTCACGCCACGGTTCTGGGCCGTCTCCTGTATGACGCCGCCACCGACCGTCAGCTTGATGAAGACCTGGTTCTCCTTGAAGTCCATGTGCCGCAGGTGGGCACGCACGCCGTTGCTGAGGGTTACGGACAGGACGCCCAGCTCCGGCTCCTCCTCCCGGTCCGTTATCGTCCCCGGCGCCGGTTCCTCCTCCAGGAGGCTCTCCCGCATGACCTTCTCTTCGGGTGGTGCTACTTCGGCGCCAGCCACCTCCCGGGCGAGTGCGAGGAGCTCCTCCTCTTTCGGCGCGACGAGGCCCTCCTTCTCGGGCATGATGACCAGCAGCAGGCGGGCGTCCGGCTGGAAGTTGCGGCGGAAAGCCGCCGTCACCTCCTCCAGAGACACCGTCTGTATGAGCTGCTGGATCAGCTTCAGCTTCTGGCCGGCGGACATCGGCTTCCTG
>JASFTU010000285.1:0-4397 GCA_050050635.1 Candidatus Brocadiaceae bacterium | reverse complement strand
CAGCTCGTCTTCGACGGGGATCAGCTCGAGCGAGGGGTCGCCGGTCACCGCCAGGTAACCTACCTCCCGCTCCACCTGGTCCATGACGCCCGCGACCCGGGGGCCGGAGAAACGCCGGCCCGTCTCCTTCGAGTCGAGGTCCGTCGTGTACTCAAAGATCAGCTCGTACTTGCCCTCCACTTCGCTCTGCAGCTCCACGCGCCACAGCTCGCCGCGCAGTTCGCTCTCGTCGCTGCCGCTCAGCAGCTTCTCGATCACCGAATAGTCCTCCTCCTCGGCGGTCGGCTCCACCTTCTCCTGGATCTTGATGTTCTCTCCGCGGATGTTGGGTTCGGCGATTCCGTCCGGCAGAAGGACGAAGAACTCCTTGACGCCGGCGTACTGGATGGTGAACTCGATGGTGGAGGTGCCGATGAGGTAATCCTCGCCGAAACGGATGTAGTTGAAGGTGCGCGCAAGGATCTTCGGCGAGATGCTGGTCACCTCCAGGCCCAACTGCCAGGGCGACTCGACGATGCGGAAGGCGAGCCGGGGATCGGTCGTCCGCTGGAGCAAGGTCGGCGCGATCTCCTGCACGTCCACGTCGTGGAGACCTTTGCCCGTGCCGGCCCGCTTCAGGCGGATGCTCTCGTCCGTGCTCACGACGAGGAAGCCCCTCTCCTGCTCGCAGTCCAGGGCGTAGATCGCCGGCACGGAGAACACGTCGGATTGGCCCGGCTCGGGCAGCTCCTTCTCCAGCAGAACCTCGGTCTCCAGTTCGAGCCTCAACTCATCGGTGACCTTCTCGGTGAGCTGCACGGTGAGCACGCCGTCGGCGTCGTCGTAGGAGTAGTCCTCCACCTTCGGTCCCCGGACCACGAGGCTGGGACGCAGTTCCTGCGGCACATGCAGCCGCACCTGGAAGACGCCCGCCTTCTTGACGGCGTAGTCGAAAACCGAGGCGTAGCGAATGTTCTTCCGGGTGATTCGGACTGCGTGCAGCGGGCCCACCTTCAGCTCCGGGCGGATGTGGCTGACGGTCAGGGCCAGCCCGTAGGGGAAGTTCAGGTACCGGAACGCCAGCAGCGGCGGGGCGACCCGCTGCTCCTCGAGCATCTCCTGCATGCCGGGCATGCCTTTCAGCTCCTCCAGGTCCACCTGGCTTATGCCCGAAAGCTCAGCCGTCTCGACCGCGATCCCCGCGTCCGCGGACACGGCGACCGTGCCCCACTGCCGCTCCACGCCGAGCAGTTCGAGGGCGGGCACCTGCGCGGCGCGGGTGTCCTGGATGTCGCTGTATGTCTGAAGGCTGAGCCGGTAGTCGCCCTCGGCCTTCGACCGGAGGTCAACGGTGAGAACCCGCGTCTCGGTGTCCAGGCTCTGGTTGTTGATCCCTTCTCCCCGCAGGCTGATCAGCTTCGTGCCGGGCCCCAGACGCATCCTCAACTGGAACAGCCCGGCGTTGCGGATCTCATACTGCACGTCCCAGTACTGGCGGAAGCGCTGGAGGGAGGCCGCCGTCAGACAGGTGACCTGCCCGTAGACCTTCGGCTCGATCGTCGATATCCGGAACGCGGCCCGGAAGGGCAACGCCAGGTAGCGGAGGGCCAGGCTCACCCGCCCCCGCATCCGCGTGTAGGCGTCCGGCATCTCCGACAGATTGACCTGGCTCACGTTCTCGCGGGCGACGATCTCCGCCTGAAGCCCCCTGTTCAGAGCCACGCCGATGAGTCCCTTCTGGCGCATGACTCCCTGCGCCACGATCCGAGGCGCTTCCAGTTCGAGCGGGATCGGGCCCAGGTTCCGCTCCAGCAACAGGCGGACGCTGAAGCGCTCGGCCTCCGGGTCGATCAGCTCGAACGTCAGCTCGCGGGCCGGCTCTTCCTCCCCTGCGATGTCCCAGCTCCGCAGGTTGTCTCCCTCCACCTTGAGCACGGAGAAGTCCCCCGGCAGCTCGAGCGCCGCCGACGCCATCTGTCCCTGCAGGACCGTGTACTCGATAGTGCTGTCCACCGTCATGAGACCGGGTGAGATGTCGAGGAGCATGCTCTGTTCGGCAAACGCGATGGTCTCCACCTCACGGACCTCCGGCGCGGGCTGCCAGCGCACGCCCAGTTTCTTCCCCGCCGTGCCATAGACCGTGACCACGGTGCTCTCCCCCACGGTCGCGGTCTGGTAGGGCACCTCCGGCTCGAGCGACACGTCCAGGTTGGCACCGTCCAGCCGTATGGAATAGAGCCCGGTCAGCGCCGGAACCACGGGGAGGGTGGTCCGGCTGACCCGGCGGTCGCGACTGACGGGAGCGGCGAACTCGATGGACGCCGTGTGCTCCCCCGTGCTGAAGAGGAGCAGTCCCACGGTGTCATCCCGCCGCATCAGGATGGGACGGCCTCCCAACCAGCCGCCTCCGGTCGCGTGCGCGGAAACCACGCCGACGTTGCCGTCGAACAGTGGAACCCACGTCCGACCTCCGGCGATGTGCCGCACCTTCAGGTCCATGGTGCCCTCGATTGCTTCCTCCGCGGCAGCGGCACTGACCTTGACCTCCTCGATGACGTAGGAGACGGTCGCTCCGGGCTGCGGAGCGGTCGACTGCTGGACCGCCTTCTCAGCAGTCGCCGCGGAGGCGTGGAGTATCAGCAGCAATGCACACCAGACGGCGGCTCTGTGTACCGTGGTTCTCATCCTGACACCTCCTCGTCATGCGGAAAGTCGCTTCGCATGCTCGTCTCCTCGAGTGTCCGTGGCGCCTCAGCCTGTTGTCTCCCGGGATCCCTCTGCGCTGCGGACCCGCCGCACCAGAAGGGCGACGGCCTCCCCGGCCAGGCAGGCCACCATCACCACCACTGTGGCTGCGGGAATGGAGGCGAGCCAGCCCGTCGTGCTTGCGGCAACCGTGGCGGCGACCAGGAGCGCCCCCGCTCCGAATGCTGCCGAACCCGATGCGGTGCGTCGCCGAACGGCGAGGTAAGCGGTCAGGGCAGCGCAGGCCAACAGCATCTCCAGGCACAGGACCGCCCCCCGCCCGACGACGCGGAAACGCAGCTCCGCGTCGGCCCGGCCAAGGAAGGGCTTGGCGAACTGGTATGCAGCGGCCGGTACGGCCGGGAAATCGATCTGTATGGGCAGAGCACCCCGGCTCCGTCCGCCACCGAGCTGCTTGACCAGGGAGGCCTTCGTCAACCTGGGGCGCATCGGCTCTGCCAGGCGCTCAGGGGGCGCCGGCAGCCGGGCCCGCTCGCGTTCCTCTCTGCCTTCGGCGGGCGGGCCTGCTTCCGGGACTCCGCGCTCCTGTTCCGTGATTCTTTCGTCCAGTCTCTGCAGCTCCTCCTGCCGAGCGGCGACCTGCGTGGGGGGCATAGCCGCAACCTTCTCGCCCGCCTCCGTGGCTGTGCGGAGGGCCTGGATCTTGTCCAGCTGCGCGCGCGCGGCCTCGTAGTCGGTGTCCAGGCCAACCGCCCGACGGAACTGCTCCTCGGCCTCGGCGTAGTCGCCGCGCCGCATGTACTCCACGCCCAGGCCGTATCGCTTGCGGGCCAGCTCGCCCGACGGCATCTCAGCCTGCACAGGTCGCGCAGGCCGGCCGACTCGTTCGGATGGCTCTACTCCGGGCAGTCGGAAGAGGGGAGTGTTCTTCACGGCCTCCCGCAGGCGACGGTCGGCGATGTATGGAAGGATGTCCTCCTTCGAGCCGGGCGAGCGGCCGTCGCGCTCCTTCCTGTAGCGCTCGATCGCTCCGGCGACCCTCTCCCGGTTGGCCTCCACCAACGCAGCGTTGACCTGTTGACGATCGACCTCGGCCCGACGGCCGGCCTCCCCCTGTTGCGCCATCTGCTGCCCGGCCGCCAGGGCCTCGGCCAGCTCTTCGCTTTCCACGCCCGTGCCGGCGAATGCCTTGCCGCCGCGTGTTGCGAGGAGCACCTTCCTCCGCCGGGTCCGCGGAAGGCGCGCGACGAGGCCGCCGGTGCGCGGGTTGACGAGATTCCCGGACTCATCGGAGTCCAACCAGCGAACCGAGCCGTCCGCGAACAGCACGTTGGCGCCGTCCGTGGCGTGTGTCGGGTAATAGGCGACGACCTCCCCTGCGGGCGCGCTCGGCGAGGGGTGTCTGTACACCACACGCGAACGGCCGTCGACCGGCGAGACCAGCACGTCTCTGTCGTCCAGATAGCCCTCCGGGAAGAGCGCCTCCAGGTTCGGTGGGTACCGACCATCGTGCTCCCTCGTGTACATCGCCATGGCCAGCCCCAGGTTATGTAGATTGTTGGTCTCGGAGGCAGCGCCGGCCGATGTGCGGGCCTTCCCCAATCCCGGCAGGAGCATCGCTGCGAGCAGCGCAAGGATCAGCAGCGTGGCTGCGGCCGTCAGTGCGCCCCTCGCTATCTTCGCGCGGAGGGTCTGCTGCCGGGCGAGGACAC
>JASFTU010000284.1:0-4413 GCA_050050635.1 Candidatus Brocadiaceae bacterium | reverse complement strand
CGTCCACGCGCGTTCTACCGTGTCCTCGCTCACCACCGCGGCCTGCTCGAAGCAATGCTCGGCCATGCTGCTTCCCCGGACAGTAAGCACCTCCCCCCGGCACAGCCACACGAACGGCGAGACACCTTCCCGCGACAGCGCATTGTCCGAGTAGGCCATGGCACGGGGTACCAGGCCCCGCCGCACCGCGGCCAGTGCCTTCGCCGACAGAAGGTCCGGGTGTTCGGGAAAGAGCTCGAGCGCCTTGTCGGCCCACAGATCCGCCTCTTCGTACTCACCGAGCGCGAGCAGCGACCGGACCTGCCCCAGCCAGCAGACGAAGACGGTGCCGTCCTGTTCCAGTGCCCTGGAGTAGGCCCGAAGTGCTGACTCATACAGGCCCAAACGGAACTCAGCATCACCGGCCGCCCGGAAGTAGGCTGCGTCCCGCGCAGGCGTGCCGGTCTCCGACCGCGCTCCCTCGTCCGGCCGGTTTTCCCGGCGGTGTCTCCGCTCCTCGAACTCCAGGCTGTCGAACCGGTTGTTCTCCACGGTGCCTCTCTGCGTCACCTTAGAGCTCACTGGTCAGTCCGCGTCTGCGTCCGACGGTGCGAGCTGCGGAGCCGGCTGCGGCTCACGCTGGATGAATCTGCGCCGCCAGAGCGGGTTGTAGAGCAGGAAGGCCCTGCCGAGTATATCTCCGCGGGTCACCATGCCCGACTCAATCCGCACCTCGCCCACGTTCACTCCCGAGGCGAGTCGGCCGGTGCGGCGACTGAGGGGTGGGGGGATGCAGTAGAACGCGCCCTTACGCAGCCTGCACCGGAAGCGTGCGGGCGACGGAAGCCACGGGATCCGGTAGGAACCCATGAGGCGACCGTCCCGCAGCACGCTCAGAGTGCCCTCCTCGGCGACGACCTCATCGCCCGGTTCGGCCACGATGACGCTCATCAGCTCACCGCTGCGCACCCTGACGCCCGAGGTCATGTCGCCTTCCAGACGCCAGAGCACGACATCGCCCCTCCGGGGCGGGGCATCCGCATAGGCCTTCCGCCACACCAGGCAGTAGTCTCCCCGTTGGATCTCCTCCCACGGCAGCCTGAAGGAAGTGTGCACGCCGGTCACGTGGTTGCCGGCCGCCGCCCTGGCGCTGAGGTACAGCAAACCGACCGCGATGAACGCCAGCAAGAGGTAGCCGAAGCGTCGACCAAGGCCCATCGACCCGCGCCCACCTCCGGAGGCATCCCACGCGATGAGCGCATGCAGGCCCCCCGCCAGCCCGACCAGCGCTGCACCGGGCACCGAGCCGTAGAGGAACAGGCCCACGATCAGGGACAGGAACCACGCCGGCCAGAGGAGCCTGACATCCGCCAGACGATGCCTGAGGTAGTGCCCCAGCCCGGGCACCACCGAGGCCAGGGCGCAGAGGACGCCACCCTCTCCCACGTCCGGAGCGCTCCAGGCGGCACGCACCGAACGGAACGGCTCACGCCTGAGAAGGCGGTTCAGGGAGTAGCGGACGGGGCGGAGGAAACGCGCCCGCCCGGCCCTCGGTGGACGGACGTCCAGCTCCCGCGGCGCGCCCAGGACCGACCGGCAATGGGCGCACTTCTCCAGGCCGGGCAGGTTGTGGAAACCGCATCGCGGGCAGCGCATCACGCCTCCCTGGGAGGTGGCCGGCGGGCGCCGGCCTCATTCCTCGGCATCACGGACGCTTTGCTCGGCCTCCGCGTCCACCCTTACCTTGCCCGCCGGCTCGTAGTACTCGTGCGTCAACCGGCGTTCCCGGACGGGGCCGACTACGTCCTCCAGGAACTCGACGTAGCTCAGGCATTCCTCGCCCTTCGCGCCGCGGATGTGCACCTGCACCTCTCCGTTGTCGCGTATCTCTATCTCCAGATCGTGGTCTTCCATGGCTCTCCGTTTATGCCTCAGCTCGTGGAACGGCGCACGTGAATCCGGACGACCTCCCGATCGGTCGCCTCCTCGTTGACAACGGTGAAGCCCTTTCCCGGTAGCTCGCTCATCAGTTCGTTGTAGACGTAGATCTGTGTCATCTTATTGACGAGCTGCCGGGCCACTGCCTGAAGCTCCTCCCGGGAGCGTCCCGGTCCCTCGGCCGAGACGCGGCACTGCCCTCGCTCGTCCCTGTAGACGCGCACGACGACGTTCTCGCGGGCCATGACGATCTCCTGGCCCGTAGCGACGTTCTCGGCGATCACCTCGCTGTTCTCCACGGCAACGTCCACGGCCGTCGCGCCTTCTTCGGTGCGGGCCATGGCTTGCCGGACGGCCGCCTCCGCTTCACGGCTCATCGAGAAGCCCAGCGCTGCGGCCGCTCCGGACACGGCGGCGGTTATCGCCGGCCAGCCGGCTATGATGGCGGGTGTAAGAACGCATACGGCACTCATCTGCATCCTCCTTGCTGCTAAAGCTCCAGTTTGCGCGTACGGTCCGCGGCGCCCTCCGCTTCGGGGCTGGTCGCGTTCCTCGCCCTCCCTTCGGCCCACTTGCGCAGTGTGCCAATCTCCTCCTGCATTGTCTTCGACAGCGGCACGGTCTGGCTCAGGCCCTCCAGCAGGGCTTCGGTGGACAGCTCCTCCTGGCGATAGAAGACGTCAAACAGGGCGGAGACGATGCTTTCCTCGATCTCAGCGCCGCTCAGGCCCTCGCTGTGAGCGGCCAGCTCATCGAGGTCGAACTCGTCCGGATCGCGTCCTCGCTTGGCCAGATGGATCCGGAAGATCTCGCGCCTCTCGGGCTCGTAGGGAAGATCCACGAAGAAGATCTCGTCCAGCCGGCCCTTCCGCATCAGTTCGGGCGGGAGGGCCGAAATGTCGTTCGCCGTGGCGACCACGAAGACGGGCGCCGTCTTCTCGGCCAGCCAGGTGACGAATGTGCCGAAGACGCGGGAAGCCGTTCCCCCGTCGGTGACGGCCCTGCCGCTCTGTCGGGCGAATGCCTTGTCTATCTCGTCGATCCAGAGGATGGCCGGCGAAACGCTCTCGGCCACCTTGATGGCGCGGCGCATGTTCTCCTCCGAGGAGCCGACCAGGCTGCCGAACACCCGTCCCACGTCGAAGCGCAGCAGGGGCACGTTCCACAGCCGCCCGATGGCCTTCGCCGTAAGGCTCTTGCCGCACCCCTGTATGCCGAGCAGGAGCACGCCACGGGGCGCCGGCAGGCCGAACTGGCGGGCCTCGTCGGCGAACGCGACCGAGCGCTTGCGCAGCCAGTCCTTCAGGACATCCAGCCCGCCCACGTCCTCCAGCTTCTCCTGCGGGTCGCAGTATTCCAGCAACCCGCTCTTGCGGATGATCTGCCTCTTCTCGGCGAAGACGTGCTCGACCTGGCCGGCGTCCAGCCGCCGCGAGGTAACCAGGGCCTTGGCAAAGACGTTCTCCGCCTCGGTAAGGGTCAGTCCCAGGGCGGCCTTCACCAGTTTCTCGCGTGCCTCCGCGTCCAGGTCCACCTCCACCTTCGGGTTGTCGGCCACCTCCTTCTCGATGCGGCTCAGCAGAGCGGCGAACTCCGCCGTCCCCGGCAGGTCGAAGTCCACCACCGTGACGTCCTTCTCCAGGTCGAGGGGTATCTCCAGAACCGGCGAGAGGATGATGACCGTCTTGTAGCTGTGCTTCAGGTTCTGGGCGATCTCCCGCAGGCGCCGCACCACGTTGATGTTGGAGTCGTTCAGGAAGTGATGGAAGTCCTTCAGGACGTAGATGGCCGGTTCAACCTCGTCGATGACCGTGTCCAGGGCCGTCAGGGGGTCCCTGGTGGCGGCGTCGCGGTGCTTCTGGGACTGGATGGACGTCCCGGCCGGGACCAGCCCGGTGGTGACCGACCACTCGTAGACCTGCTTGTCCCGCTCCTTCGCGATGCGGCCGATCTGGTCGGTCACCCGGCCCTCCTCCCACGTAACCACGTACACGATCGGGTAGCGGGCCCGGATCAGCGTCTCAACCTCTCTGGTCTGCTCCATCATCACCGTGCGTTGCTTCCTCCCGGTCTATGCGGGGTTCCGGGCATCTCGTTCCGGCTGGCTTCCGTGCCCGCCGGGTGAGCGACCGGTCGCCCGGCGCGAGTTTCCGGGCAATCTCGAGCAGCCCGGCGGGCATTCCATTGATATATACGCGGCCGTCCGAGCCGATATGAATCTGGATTTCGCCGCTGTCTCGCACTGGACGCTCTTTCACGGGACAAGCTCCACGCCGGCCGCTCCGGTTTCCTTCAGCGCACGCCGACGCTCCGACTCGGTGAGGTGGCGCGCGAGGGCGGGCTCTGCGGGCCTGGTGCGCGGCGGCAGATATCCCGCGTGCAGCGCCAGCCGCGGTTCTTCCAGCTCGTCCTTCACCCACCTCAGCACGGGCAGGAAACAGCATTCGAAGTGGCCGGGCAGGAGCAGGTGGCGCACGATCAGGGACGCGCTTCTCT
>JASFTU010000283.1:0-4417 GCA_050050635.1 Candidatus Brocadiaceae bacterium | reverse complement strand
CGCCCGTATTCGTGCGGACGACGTCCTCCCCGGGAGCGCCGTGGTAGGCCAGTCCGCACCGGCAGATGAATTCGTTGAACCCCTCCAGCCAGCCCAGCCCGCCCCGCGACTCCTCGTCAACGTAAGCCGGATGGACGATCTGGCGGACGGGGCTGTTCCAGCCGAGGGAGACCTCGTCCGTGCACGCCTCCAGCACCGCCATTCCACGCGTGGGGACGACGACCACGGTCAGGTAGCCGTTATCGATCTCCACCACCTCGACGCCGTGTTGCTTCCCGCCCCGCAGAGCGAACTTCTTGATGCGCCAGGACGGGCCCTCCGCACCGGGGAAGTTCTCGCTGGAGATCTCGTAGTCCTCGACATACACGTTGGTCGGCGCATCCGTCAGCACCTCTTCGAAGCAATCAGCCATCTGATCTGCCTCCGCACAAGAAGCCTGCTGACTCACGTCGGGCTCAGAGCCGGCCCGACCGCAGAATACCGATGATCAACCAGGCGCCCAACACCATTCCGAAGGCCAGCCCGACCAGCCCGAGTACGCTCACCTCCCACCCGAGGATGCTGACCGCACCGATCTGCGCGCTCAGCAGCGACGAGGAGGCGATGATCACCGCAGCCAGGATTATGCTGAGAGCCAGCCGGTTGCCCGTTCTGTCCAGTTCGGTCAGCGCCTGCTCGAATCCCTCGTGTCGGATCGTGAACTCGAAGAGGCCGCGGCGAACGTTCCGCATCAGGCGCCGCAGCTCCCTGGGGCCCTCACTGATCAGTGACGTCAGATGGTACCAACCGGCCGTCAGACCCCTCCGCACACCGGCCACGGAGGCCTTCTCCCACAGCAGGCGGCGGGAGTAGGGCTTTGCCAGGCGGTCTATCTGCACGCTCGGGTCGAGCTGAGTGACCAGGCCGCTGATCACCACCAGTGCCCTGCCCATGAGAACGAAGTCACGGGGCACCTCGACACGGTACTTCCGGATGACGGCCATGGCCTCCCGAAAGGAACGCTGGAAGTCGAGCTTCTCCAGCGGCACACCCGCGTGCCGCTCCAGCATCGCTGTGAACTCTTCCTGGAAGCTTTCCAGCCGCGCATCGGTGGGGACGCGCCCGATTTCGCTGACGACCTCTGCGACCAGTTCCAGTTGCTCGTTGGCCAGGGCAAGCAGGCAGACGCCCAGGTCGCGTCGCAATCTGCGGTTGACGCGCCCCACCAGCCCGAAGTCCAGCAGCGCAACGGTTCCGTGTGACGTCACCAGGATGTTGCCCGGGTGGGGATCCGCGTGGAAGCTTCCCAGCACGAAGAGCTGGCGCAGGTAGGCATCCATAATCGTGCGCGCCAGCTCCCCCCTGTCCACCGACGCCCTTGCTCCCCGCAGCACCTGCGAGATATGTGTCCCCTCCATGCACTGCATCGTGAGGACGCGTTCGGTCGTGTACTCCCAGTACACGTTGGGGATCTCCACCCTGGGTTCGTCCGCGAACAGCTCCCCGAACTTGTGTGTGTAGGCCGCCTCCGACAGGAAGTCCAGCTCCCGCTGAATGCCGCGACCGAACTCCTCCACCAGCATGGGCAGTCGCAGCGGCTGGAACTCCTCGACTCGGTCAGCCTGCTCGGCCAGGAACATCAGGATGGCGAGGTCGTCCTCTATCGTGCGCTCGATGCGAGGACGACGGATCTTGACAACGACGGGAGTGCCGTCCTGCAGGCGTGCGTCGTGGATCTGTGCGACGGACCCGCTCGCGCGAGGCTCGTCCGCGAACTCCTGGAACAACTCGTCCGCCGCCCGGCTCAACTCCTCCTCAACCACATTGCGGGAGACCTCCGCCGGGAACGGCGCAACATGGTGGCAGATCCGTTCCAGTTCCTCGATGTACTCCGCCGGGAGGATATCGGGGCGCGTGGAAAGCATCTGCCCGAACTTGACGAAGGTCGGGCCCAGTTCCTCGAGCACGTTCGCGAAGCGGGCTGCGAGGTCCTCCGGGCGCCCTCCCCTGGCCAGACCCGGCAGGCGCAGCCACGCCGGGAGGTGCTTCTGCAGCTGGAGTCTGCCGATGAGGAACCCCAGTCCGTGCGAGGCCCCCTTGCGCGCGATGTGGGCCATCCTCCGCATGCGTCTGGGCCCTTTGAGGATGGCGCTGATTCTCACGACTTCTCCCATTTACAGCAGAGACTGCCCGACCGCGCCCATTATACTGCCGGAGGCGGCGGGTCAAAAGTCATCCCCTTGCCCCTCCGAGGCTTCGCCGAACGCCTCCGGCTCGGCGCGATGCGCCAGCTCCCAGAGCCTGACCTCGCGCACGAAGCGATAGTAGGCGGAGCCCACGGCGATGGCAAAGCCCGGCAGTCCGTCCAGGAAGCCCAGCCTCACCACGTACTTCTTCAGCAGTTCCAGGGGCGGCTTCAGGAGCAGACTCAGCGCAGAGAACCTTCGGCCTTCCTTGTAGCGAGACTGCGCCGCCAGCTCCGCAAACCGGGCGGAGCGCCGGACCATGTCCAGCACACCGCCGGGATAACTGTGATGCAAGATGTCCCCCTTGAGCTTCTTCACCGGGCCCGGCACGACGGCCTGCGGGTGAGGAGGATAGCCCACTATGTCCGCGACGTCACGCCGGAACAGCCGCAGCTTGTGCTGGGGATACCAGCCGCTGTGGGTGACCCACCGGTCCAGAAACCACGTCCTGCGTGGGAAGGCGAACCCGTCGAAGTCCGGACCGTCCGGTCGGCTCAACTCGCGCTCTATTTCCTCACACGCCTGCCTGGTCAGCCGCTCGTCGGCGTCCAGCCAGACCACCCAATCGCACCCGGTCTGCTCGAACGCGAACCGGGTCTGGTCCAGGAAGCTCCTAAATTCCCGCAGGATGATTCTGTCGGTGTACTCGCGCGCGATCTCAACGGTGGCGTCATCGCTGTAGCTGTCCACCACGACGAGTTCGTCGGCCCATTTGATGCTCTCCAGGCAGTCCCGCAGGGCCTTCTGTTCGTTGTAAGTGATGACGAAAGCCGAGACTGCTTGCCCGCCGATCATCGTGCTCCTCCGGTTCCCGGGCGACGCGGCCGGTCGTCGCCGGCCCTCCGCGTCAACTGCAGCAGAACCTGCGCATCGGTGTTGTCGGGGTCCAGCTCCAGGGCGCGCCGTGCCAGGTCGGCTGCTTCTTCAAGGCTCCCCATCCGCGCGCGGAGCTCAGCCAGCATGAGCAAGTCTACGACACTGCGGGGGTTCTGCTCAACGACCTTCGCCAGCGCATCGGCACCCTCCCGTATCCTACCGGTGCCCATAAGCAGCGCCGCCAGTCGGCGCATGGCACTCACTGATGCCGGGCGCAACTCCAGGGCGCGTCGGCAGTGCTGGAGTCCGTCCTGGGGGCGGCGCGCCCTCGTAAGGGCTTCGACCAGTTGCATGCGGGCTTCGAAGGTGTCCTCACCGCTCTGAACTGCCTCCTCCAGGATATCAATGGCACGACCGGTCAGTCCGAAGGCCGTCAGCGCCCCCGCGACCCGCGCCGCCCTGCCCTGCCTGTCCGGGGCGAGGAAGTCCAGACGCGCATACGGACCCGTAACGAACTCAACGAGAGTTGACCGTCCGCGCTCACCGCTCCGGCCCAGGGCCCGAAGGATCTGTTCGGTGTTGCCCCTGTAGACGGCCGCGAGGCCACGCAGCGCCACCTCTCGCCGGTTGTCGCTGGTGAAGAGCAGCCGGTCCGCCACGCGGGCGGGACCGGCCAGCTTGTGCTGAGCCAGGACCGCGAGATTCTCCGGTCGGACTTGCGCCAGCAGGTCTCGCGCCAGGGTTGGTGGCCGGACCGGGCGGGACAGGCGGTAAACCGGGGTTTCCTCCCACAGGCCGGACAGCTCCTCGCTCCGAGCCGTGAAGGCGACCAGCATCTCGATCGGCTCCCAGAAGCCACCCCGGCGCAGCCAGTGGCCTCCTGCTGGGTCACCGAACAGGGTCTCCATGCGTCGGAAGGCCATGCGGTCGCCGCCGCTCGCCACGAAGACCGCCTCCGAACCTGCGAGCCAGACATCGAACTTGGGAAAGATCCGGCTGAACGTTGCGAGTCCTCTGCGCAGTGTCTCCCACTCGACGTTCCCCGCGGGGAACCAGAGGGCGAGAACGCCGTCGCCGCCGAGGTGCTTTCGCAGGCGTCCCAGGCCCTCAACGCTGAGCACTCTCATGGGATTTCCCGCCGCACAGAACGGGCCCGGCCCGCAGATCAGGACGCCTCCACGCTCTGGCTGCGGCGGGCAGGCCGGATCGACCGTCTCCAGCCGGGCGCCGCCTGTGAGCGCATCGACCCCTTCTATGGTCTGTCGCAGGGCGGGCTCGACCACTGCAACGCGCGCCCCCTCCTGGCCGTACGCCAGCGCCAGCGCCACCAGCAGACGCGCAGCGGGGGGCCGGACGTTTTCCGTCGGGTCGGACCG
>JASFTU010000282.1:0-4418 GCA_050050635.1 Candidatus Brocadiaceae bacterium | reverse complement strand
CACGTTGACCACAACCACACCGAGAAGAACGTAGGGAACCGCCTCCTTGATGAACCCCCGCATCCTCATCCACAGTTTCTTCAGCAGGGCTGACCAGTACGGGAACCGATACGGCGGGATGTCCACCAGGATCTCCGGCGTCGTGCCGCTGGTGAAGCGCTTCAGCGCCATGCCCAGACCGATGGCCAGCAGGAACAGCGTGCCAAACACGGGCAAGAAGCCGGCCGCGCCGTACTGGCCGAGCAAACCGGCGATCATCGCGATCTGTGCCATGCAGGGCACGCATATCCCGAGGATGGTGGCGCCGATGAAGCGCTCCTTCCGCGTCTCCAGCACGCGGAGGCCGAGTGCACCCGGCACGTTGCAGCCCAGACCCAGCAGCATCGGCACGATGGACAGACCGTGCAGACCGATGCGGTGCATGACGTTGTCCACCAGAACCCCCAGCCGCGGCAGGTAGCCCGAGTCCTCCAGCAGGCCAAGCACCAGGTAGAAGGCGAACACGTAGGGAAGCACCGCGGCGAACGGTATGTAGAGCCCGGTGGTGAGGACGCCGAATGACTCGCCCAGACTGACGCTTCCGTCAACCAGCTCGCCTACCAGCAGGTCGTGGAGGATGCCACCTCCCCCGAGCGCGGCCGAGAGCTGCTCCATCAGAGGCACCCACAGCCACTCGAACAAGGGCTCCGCGACGAACCCGATCAGCCCCTCGCCGACGAAGCGGACGATCTCGAACGAGGTCGCCAGCACCACGAGGGCGAACAGCGGCCCGATCACCGGATGGACCGTCGCGTGGCTGAGGCGCTGCCCGAGGGACGGGTGCCGGTGTTCCACCTGCTGCACCTGTTCCACGATCTCACCGATGAGGCACCACCTCTGCTCTTCGTCGTAGTTGATCTCCCCGGGACGGGCCTCATGCAGGCTCTGCTGGAGGTCGCGGAGACCTTCGCCGCTGATGGCGCAGGTGGGGACGACGGGCACGCCGAGCAATTCCTTCAGCTTCGCCACGTCGATGCGGACGCCGTGCTCGATGGCCTCGTCCCACATGTTGAGAGCGACGACCATCGGGACGCCGCGCCGCAGCAGTTGCAGCGTCAGGTTGAGGTTCCGCTCCAGATTCGTGGAGTCGACGACGTTCACGACCACGTCGCCCTCCTCCAGCATACTGACGGCCACCTCCTCGGCACGGCTGAGGGGCTCCAGCGTGTAGGTGCCGGGCACGTCGATGACGCGGCACGTGGTGCCGTCCAGCTTCATCAGCCCCTCGCTGAACGTCACGGTCGTGCCGGGGTAGTTGGAGGCGATCACCTGAGCGCCGGTCAGGCGGGAGAACACGGCGCTCTTGCCCACATTGGGGTTGCCCATCAAGAGCACCCTCCTGTGGGCGTCCTGGGGACCCTTCCCACCGGATGGAGAGTGGCAATGCATCATTCGGAGACCGTTTCCACATCGATCCGCCGTGCGATGCCGCGCCCCATGGCCACCTGCCGGCCATCGATCACGACGATCACCGGACCGGCCATGAACTGACTGCTGACCTTGCGGACCGTCTTCCCGGGGCGCAGGCCCATCGCATCGACCTTGCGACTCATGCCCCGGCCGCCGCGGAAGCCCACGACAATGGCCTCCTGCGCGGCGGGCAACTTCTCAAGATTCGTCAGCATCTCGCCATCTCCTGCGCGCTCCGGCCCGACGACAGGTCCGACATATGCCCTGGATGCCCATCCGATGGTCCAGCGCCTGGAACCCGCGCTCCCGACAGATGCTCCGTTGCAGTTCCTCGATGCGTTCGTCGCAGAACTCGATGACGCGCCCGCACTCGACGCAGATCATATGGTCGTGGTGAGCATGGCCGTACACGGCCTCATAGTGCGTGCTGTCGGCCCCCTGCAGCACCTCGCGGATCAGGCCCGCCTCCGCCAGCAGACCCAGCGTGCGGTAGATGGTGGCCAGCGAGACGTCCTTGCCGGAACTGCGGAGGCTACGGTGCAGGTCCTCGGCGTCGAAGTGCCCGCTCCGGGCCATCGTTTCCTCCAGGACGGCCCGTCGCTGGGAGGTGAAGCGAAGCTGCCTGCTTCTGAGGTAGCCCTGGAAGGTCCAGAGGGCTGAGGCGACGTAGGGGGAGGTACCTGCTGCGCCCGAGCTGTTGCTATTGATACTCATTCTCAATAGTCACTATAGCCGCCCGGCCACTTCCTGTCAAGGTGCCGCGCTCCGCGCGCGGAGCCAGCCGTCCCACCCCGTGGCCCGCCGGCAAGCCCCGGAATGGACTAATCTGCCCCACGTTTCTGCCGATAAACAAGTTAGAGCCATTAGAGGTCGGAAGTTGTACGTATCGAACCTGCAGTAAGGGGGGAGACGAGCAATGTCCGAACTTGGGCCGGTTTGCCGAGGTTCGGCCTTCCCGCTTCGAGTCCCCGAGAAGGATGAACCCCGGCAGGAAGCCGAGAGCGCCGAACCCGAGGAGCAGGCGCCTTCAGTGCAATCTGCTCCGGAACCCCGGGTGGTCGTCGAAGCGACCGAGACGAGCGATGGGGGCAGCGACGAGGACCCCTCCCGCGGGAAGGGAGTAGTGAGGCTGCTTCTGGCGGGGCACTTCAAGGGAGTGGCCGACGTCCGCCTTCGGATCAACTTCCACGAGGAGCTCCAGGCCGTGCAGGCAGCCGCGACGGGCGCCGCAGTCGCCGAGAAGACCGACGCCCTTGTCCAGGCCGTCACTGAGGGCCTGGAGGAACTTGCGTCCTCGGACGTGCTCGAGCAGGCTCAGAGCGCGCAGGTCCAGCAGCTCGGGGCCGAATTCCGCGACACGGTCGATGCTCTGCAGGCAGACGGCGCCGACGGCATTCTGGACGGTATCCAGTCCGCCTTCGACACCGTCGTGGCGGCACTGCACGAGCTGACCTTCCCCGAGCCCGCGGTCGAGCAGCCCATCTCAGTCGGCGAGGAAGTGACCACGGGGGAAGAGCCCGTACAGCAGTTGACTCCCGAGGTCCTCATCACGGCCATCGAGGATGCGTTCGCCAAAGCGTTCGGCGAGCTGGCCGACGCCTTCACCTCGACACGGGTGCTGCCGGAGCTTTCCCCGCCGGAGGGCAAAGGCGGCGCCTATGCGCGGTTCCTGGGTCTCTACGAAGCGCTGTACGGCTCCGAGGACTCGCCGGGCGTGGCGGAGGAAGAGGGGACCACTGACGTAACGGTGTGACGAGGGCGGTTCTCAGAGCAAACCCACAAGCCTCAGCCCGAGCGCGCGCCCGCCGTAGGCCATCGCCAGACTCAGGACGGCACCAACCGCACAACCCAGGTCCAGCAGCGGCATCAGCAGGGCCAGCTGGCCCGCGAACACCAGGCCCACATAACCAATCCACAGGTGCTGGCCCAGCCACACGACGGCGCCCGGGGCGTTCTCGGTCCCTCCGCCGCTCACCACCAGCGCCCCCAGCACCACGGCGATCGGTGCAATCACCACCAGGGCCGCCATCCGCGCGAAGGCCAGCCCTTCGGCGATGCCTATCGGCGCCGGGCGTTCGAGCCTGTCACGCTTGACGGCCATACTCAACAGCCACAGGAAGCACGTCGCGATTCCCAGGTCCAGGAACAGCGCGATGGCCCTTCCGACCATCGCCATGGCCCGGCTGGTCCCGGGCTGCTTTGGTTGGCACAGGCCTTCCGACAGCCCGGTCGCACACGCCAGGATCGCGAACGTGCCGGCCAGGGAGCCCACAAAGACCGGGTCGCGCACTCCCTTGCGAAAGATCCCCAGCGCCTGTCCGGGATCGTTCGCAACGGCCTTTGCCAGGCCGATAAGAGTACCGGGCGGCTCGACCGCCTCGGTCTGCTGACGCCCGGCGCCCCCCGTCGCCCGTGTTCCGATGGGCGGCTCGGGCGCCACCACCCTACGGGGCCTTGCGGCCGGTCCGGACTCGCCCTCCTCTTCGGCGGGCGGTTCACCCTCGCTCTCATCCGGCTCTTCGGTGGCCTCCAGAGCCGCCTCGGTGCGGGCACCGCGATCCTTCGGCTCAGGGGGCTCTTCCGCGCCTTTGAGCGAGAGGTCCTCGGCCTCCAACGACTCCAGGTACTCCATGGTGGCGATCCGAACCGTTCGGCCGCACTCGACACACTCCGCCTCGGTCTCCCCCTCCGGCACTTCCACTTCACGTCCACATTCACACGTAACCTTCACGGCTCCCTCCTGCAGCGTGAGTCGCCTGCTCCGGGCCTGACGGTGGTTCAGACTCGCGTGCACGGCAGTCCATGGTACGCACATCACCGGTCGCACTCAAGCCGGACCGTTGCACGGCAGCCCCGCGTTCGCACGGTGAGCGGCGGCGCCTTCGCTTTGGCCCGGGGCAAGATCTGGCATACAATTGCCGTTCAGGCGACGGTCACCCGAACGTCCTGCGGAGAGCACTGAGCGTGCC
>JASFTU010000281.1:0-4448 GCA_050050635.1 Candidatus Brocadiaceae bacterium | reverse complement strand
TGCTGACGGCCGATCATGGCGAGAGCCTGGGAGAGCACGGGGAGGACGGTCACGGGGCAACCCTGTTCGACAGCTCGCTCAAAGTGCCGCTCATCTACGCGCTGCCGTGGCTCGAGGTCGACGGCCCGCGTTTCATCCAGAAGGGCGTCAGCCGGGTCATAGACATCATGCCGACCACGCTCTCGCTTATGGGACTGGAGCCTCCGTCCGGGCTGGACGGGGTCGACCTCTCCGGGGCCCTTGTTGGGAGGGAGCCCTTCCCGGAGCTTGACGCCTACAGCGAGACCTGCCCCATCCAGCTCTATGAGGGTGATGTCCGCGCGATCAAGCCCTTCCGGGGCGTCGAGATCGCCAGCCTTCGTACGGCCGAATGGCGCTACACCGAGGCTGCCTCGGGCGCCCGCAGGCTGTATCGCGTTCCCGAAGGTGAGAGCAGCGGGCGGGATGAAGCCTCAGCACATCCCGGGGTCGTGGAGCGGACGGCCGCGAGGCTGCGGGACCTCGGCGCGTGGGATGTGAGCCCAGGGACACAGGAACCGATCGGGTTGGACGAGAAGACCATCGCACGCCTGGAAGATCTCGGCTACGTGTGACGATGGATTGGAGGTAGACATCTGTTGAAGGTACTGCTGTGCATGGGAGCGAAGCGGTGGGCCGGCTACCGTGAAGCCGTGGCAGCTCTGGCGGGTGAGCTGGCCGCGCTGGGCCATCACCCCGTGGTTGCCACGGTTGAGCCGGACGAAGCCGAATGGCTCGCCCAGCGCGTCGGTATCCCCGTGGAGAAGTACGGACGGCGCCGCGGATTTCGCCATCCCATCCAACTGCGAACGCTGGCCGAGAGCGAGTCCTTGAGCTGGGCCCGATGCCGAGAGATGGGCGAGATGGCCGCGCGGCTTATGCCCACGGGCTGGACGCTCGAGAACGTGGGGCCGGTTATCTATGGGAACCTCGTCGAGGCCCTGCTGCTCTTGTACCGTCATACCCCGGACTGCGTGGTGCTCTACAACCCCTACAGGCCGGTCAGACGCCCCCTGCTGAGGGCCAGTGAGGAGCTGGGCGTCTCGGTGCTCTACTTCGAGAAGGGCATGCTCCCCGCCTCGTTCCAGCTTGACCACGCGGGCATCAACGGGGGAAGCTCCTTCGCTGCGGAGACGGATGTCTGGTCCTTCGAACCTCAGAGAGTGGCCCAGCAACTCGAGGAGGTGCGCGAGGAGCTGTTTGGCGGGGGCAAGACCGGCTGGGACCAGGGGACCG
The DNA here is from genome assembly GCA_050050635.1 of Candidatus Brocadiaceae bacterium. Lineage (GTDB taxonomy): Bacteria > Planctomycetota > Brocadiia > SM23-32 > SM23-32 > JASFTU01. The sequence goes on along the minus strand of JASFTU010000281.1, from coordinate 3,194 downwards.
GTCCGGTGGGGCCAGATGAGCTACGGCGGCAGCTTGGCCTCCCCGCCGGCCGGCGCGTGCTCCTGTACGTGGGGCAGCTCAACCGCGACTCGAATCTGGTGGCATTCTCTCCGCACTTCGCCACCAATGCCGATGCGCTGCGATTCGTGAGCGAGACGCTGTCCGATCAGCCGGACTGGGTCATCCTGGGTAAGAAGCACCCCAAGGGTGAAGATGATGACAGTGCACTGCAGGGGTTGCTCGGGGAGCGCGGCCTCTGGACCGGCGACGTACACCTGCACGACTGCCTGGACCTGGCCGACTGCGTGGTGAGCATCAACAGCTCGGTTGTGCTGGAGGCCCTGCTGAAGCACAAGCCGGTCGTGCTGTTGGGGCGGGGCGTCTTCTCGGGCAAGGGAGTGGCTTTCGAGTACGAGGGCACCAACCAGGAGGAACTGCGAGAGGCGCTCGCCGAAGCCCCGCTGGACCCCTTTGGGCAGGAAGAAGTGATCGATTACTGGTGCTGGCGGGCCGCGTGCCGGTGGCTCTACCGGTGCCGACCCGAGGACCTTCCAGGCGAGGCGCGGCGCGCAGCGGAGTACGTCCTGAAACGCGGGCAGCGTGGGAAGGCGCCCCCACCGGAGCGAGTGGTGGACCTTCTGGCCTCGCTGGCCGATGCTGCGAAGCGGGACGCCGCCAGCACCCGCACTCAGTTGCGGAAGTACCGCGGCAGCTACGAACACATCATGGGCAAGTGGCCCGTGCGCGCCTACAGGGCCGTGAAGAAGGTGGTGGTGGATCTGGCGGGTTCCCGCCAGCGCACTGGTGCTACGTCGCGCCTGTGCCACGGCCCGGGGGAGCCGCTGACGACGGCTGCCGGGCATGAAATGGCCGTTTGCGTCGCCAAGGCGCGACCTTACCCGGAGTTCGAGACGTTCGTGCGCGCCCATATCGACCACCTCCCCGCCCGCGTGACCGTACTGTGCGGGAACCAGGTGAACGAGACGCCCGAAGGTGGCCTCCTGTCCGGGTGGGAGTGGAGACAGCGTGTGGGGAAGGTGGCCCAGTACGCCCTGGGCTGGCGACTCGACAAGCGACTGGCCCATAGAAGACGCGCGTCCTACCTGCGCCGGGAGGACGTCTCCGTGGTCCTGGCGGAGTTCGGCCATACGGGTGCGAAGCTGCAGGACGCGTGCGCGGTGGCCGACATCCCGCTGGTTGTGCACTTCCACGGCTACGATGCCTACAGCACGGCGATCCTGGAGAAGTACGGTGCCTCGTACCGGAGGATGTTCAGTACATGTGCGGCGGTGGTTGCCGTTTCAGAAGACATGAAGCGGCAGCTTCTGCGCCTCGGCGTTCCGGCGGAGAAGCTCGTGCTCAACTCGTACGGGGTGGACTGCGAGCGCTTCGCGGGGGCCCGACCGGGGAGTGCGCCGCCGGCCTTCGTGGCCGTGGGGCGTTTCGTGGAGAAGAAAGGTCCCCATCTGACTTTGCTGGCCTTCCGGAAGGTGCTCCAGTCCTGTCCTGAGGCGCGCCTCCGGATGGTCGGGGACGGTCCGTTGCTGGCCGTATGCCGCGACATAGTGAAAGGGGCTGACCTGGCGGGGTCGGTGGAGCTGCCGGGAGCGCTCTCCCATGCGGAGGTGGCCGAGTGCCTGCGGTCGGCCAGGGCGTTCGTGCAGCACTCCGTTCGGTCTTCGACCGGGGACAGCGAGGGCACACCGGTCGCGGTGCTTGAGGCTTGTGCCGCCGGCCTGCCCGTGGTTGCCACCCGCCACGCCGGCATCACGGAGGCGGTGATCGATGGCACAACGGGCTTCCTGGTGGAAGAGCGGGCGGTGGACTCGATGGCCGAGCGGATGATTGAACTGGCGCGTGCCCCCCGCCTCGCCGACCGGCTCGGAAGAGCGGGGCGGGAGCACATGCGCGCTCACTACACGATCGACCAGAACATCAGCGGGCTGTGGCAGATCCTGTGCGATGCGGCACATGGCGTGGCTGCGGGAAGACGATGAAGGTGCGGAACGAACAGAGGGCCGCCCATGCGATGGTTAGCGTTGTGGTGCCCGTCTATAACGCCGAGCGCTACGTGGGGAAAGCCGTGCGCTCGGCCCTGGACCTGCCTCAGGTGCTGGAGGTCATCCTGGTAGAAGACGGTTCCACCGACGGTAGCCTGGAGGTCTGCCGCCGCCTGGCGGAGGAATCGGGCCGCGTCCGGCTGCTGCGCCATCCGGGCGCACGGAACCGCGGACCGGGCGCCTCGCGGAACGTGGGGATCCGCAACGCGCGCGGCGGGTACGTCGCTTTCCTGGATGCCGACGACTGGTACCTGCCGGACAGGTTCGCGGACGATCTGCCGCTGATGGAATCCGATGGGACGATCGACGGAGTGTACGGCGCGGTGGCCACGGAGTTCGAGGGCGAACCGCCGCCCATGACGGGGGGCGACCGCGAGTTGACCACCGTCAGCGAAGAGGTGGCACCGTCCGAGCTGTTCGATGCGCTCGTCACGGGCGGTCGCGGGAACTTCTGCACGGACGGCATCACCGTGCGGCGGTGGGCGTTCGGTAAGGCGGGCCTGTTCAACGAGGGCCTCAAGCTGGCCCAGGACTCGGCCATGTGGCTCAGGATGGCGGCCACCTGCAGGCTGGCGGCCGGCAACATCGAGGAACCGGTCGCCGTGCGGCGACGCCACGAGGCAAGCCGCTCGAGCTCGGCGAACCCGATGTGGCGTGACGCCGCGTGCGCGTGCCTTTCCACTGTGCTGGTGTGGTGCAGAGGGAGGGAACTACCTCCTGAGCACCTGGAGAAGCTGCGGCGGCGCCTGTTCCACGAGATCGCCCATCACCGTCTGGGCAGAGCGGGGGAGATCCGGCGCGTAGCGATCGTCCTGCGACGGATGCTGCGCTACGGCCTCCGAGATCCCATTGTCCTTCGCCGAGCGGCCCGACGTGGGTGGCACAGTATGAAGCGCCGCGTGCGGCGCGCCCTGCGACGCCTGCTCGGGGGGCAGGGCCCGAAGCTCACCCACCTGGCGCCGCGCACGCCCGAGGCGCCCCTCATCAGCGTGGTTATGCCCGTCTGGAACGCCGAGGACTACGTGGAGGAGGCGGTCCACTCCGCCCTTGCCCTGCCTCAGTCCCTGGAGGTCCTGCTGGTGGAGGACGGCTCCACCGACGGCAGCCTGGAAGTCTGCCGCCGGCTGGCCGAGG
>JASFTU010000280.1:0-4449 GCA_050050635.1 Candidatus Brocadiaceae bacterium | reverse complement strand
GTGCACTGGTTCCACCATCGCTGCTACCCGTCGAAGGCCACGAGCAAGTACCTCCTGACTGCCCGGAACGGCACCGAGTACATCGATCTGGAGAAGGAGACGTGGAGGCCGAACCACTGGGTGCGCGGCGGCTGCATCTACGGCGTGATGCCGTGCAACGGGATGACGTATGCCTCCATGCACTCCTGCGGCTGTCAGCTCGAGGCCAAGCTGACGGGGTTCAACGCGCTGGCGTCGGGCCCGGTGCCGCAGGCGAGTGCGACGGAGCTTTCCGGCGCGGCCCGACTCCAGAAAGGTCCTGCCTACGGCCAGGTGAACGGCCCGGCGGCGGGCGCGGCCGACTGGCCCACGTACCGGCATGATGAGGGGCGGAGCGGGGCCTCATCGGCCTCAGTCGCTCCCACCGCCAGGGAGAGCTGGGAGACACAGCTCGGCGGACGCCTCACGCCGCCCACCATCGCAGCCGGGAAGCTCTTCGTGGCGTCGGTGGACACGCACACGCTGCACGCGCTCGACGCGGCCACGGGCCGAGCGCTCTGGTCCTACACCGCCGGCGGACGCATCGACTCACCGCCCACGTACCATGCAGGGCTGGTCCTGTTGGGCTCCGCGGACGGCCACGTCTACGCCCTGCGGGCCAACGACGGCGCCCTCGCGTGGCGATTCCGGGGTGCGCCCCTGGACCGCCGCGTGCTGGCGTGGGAGCAGCTCGAGTCGGCCTGGCCCGTCCACGGCAGCGTCCTGGTGCACGATGGCGTCCTGTACTGCACGGCGGGCCGCAACATGTACCTGGACGGCGGCATTCGGTTCATCCGCCTGGATCCCATCACCGGTGAGCTGCTCGGGGAAGTCGTCATGAACGACAGGGACCCTGAGACGGGCGAGGACATGCACCTTGCGTACCTGAAGAGGACCCCGGGGAACAACATGCCGGTGGCGCTCTCGGACATCCTGTCCTGCGACGGGCGAAGCATCTGGATGCGCTCCCAGAAGTTCGACTTCGAGGGCAAGCGCCACGAGATGGCGGTGGTGTCCCCCAAGGAGCAGCCAAACGAGGACTTCCACCTGTTCTGCCAGATCGGCTTCCTGGACGACTCGTACTTCTTCCGCGGCTACTGGACGTACGGCCGGCGCGTCGGGGGCGGGTATGGAGGCTGGTTCCAGGCGGGGCGTGTCGTGCCGTCCGGGCGCATCCTGTGCTACGACGACGAGGCTGTCTACGGCTTCGGTCGCAAGCTGGAATACATGGTCAACTCCTCTGTGGTTGAGTACCAACTCTTCGCCTCGGACAAGGCCGTCACGCAAGAGGCGATCGAGCGCGTCAACAAGGCCCAGCGGGCGATGAACGCTCGGTCGAACCAGAGGAACGCCAGCAGCTCCGATTGGCGGGTGCGGTACTTCTTCCCAAGAGAGGACCTGACCGCTACGCGCTTCCAGTGGGCCTTCGACCAGCCGGCGCTCATCGCCCGCGCCATGGTCGCCGCCGGGGATGTTCTCCTGGTGGCCGGGCCGCCCGACACCGTGGACGAGCGCTATGCGTACCACAACCCGGACGACGCCAACGTGCAGGCGTTGCTGGCCCGGCAGGTCGAGGCGCTGGAGGGCCGGCATGGGGGGCAGCTCTGGGTGCTCAGCAAGAGCGATGGGAAGCTCCTGGCCCGGTACGCCCTGGACACGGTCCCGGTGTTCGACGGTATGGCGGCGGCCGGCGGGCGCCTGTACATGACCACGGTGGATGGACGCGTGCACTGCGTGGGCGGGGCCGGCACGGCGGCGCTGCCGACGATCGACGACCAGCCGTCTCAAGTCCGCTGGGACACGCCCGAGGACCCCAGCTACCTGCTTCCGCTACCCGAGCCAAAGGAGGGGGACTTCGCCAACGTCGCTGGCTGCCAGGTGTTCGCCTCCGAGCTCGGGTATCGTCTGCAGGCCAGGGGGAGCAAGCAGGTGGGAGTGGCGCTGAAGAAGCTCGACAAAGCGCTCACAGGCTCCGTGACCTTCAAGACGCACGTGCGCGCCGTGCCCCAGGGCGCGGGGATGCTCCGCAACGGGTTCCTCGCCTTCGGCGACGGCACCGACGAGGCCAAGCTCGTGAAGTGCGGGGTCCGGCTCCAGACCCAGAAGACCCTACTGGTACAGGGGCCACTGCTCGAGGGGGGCACGACCAAGCAGGCCGACGTCAATGCTCCCGATGCGAAGGGGGCGGCGATCGTGGTGAGGGTCGATCTGAAGGAACAGAAGGTGACCTACACGGCCAACGGCGTGACGCTGGAGGCCCGGTTGGAGCGGCCGCTGAAGTCCATCACCCATGTGGGCTACGCGATGGATAGCGCGCTCGTTGACGTGGCGCCGGTGGAGGTGCAGTCGCCGTAGACGGGTGAGGTGCAAGGCCGCATCACGGCCGTCATGTGCCGTTGGGACACCCGGTGAGGTCCGGTTCGGGGCCCCCCGATCAGAGTCCGTCTTGTGGCGTTGTGGCCGTGCGGATGCCGAGGCGGGGCCGGCGCGCCACGCGGAGCGCGCCCGGCAGTGTCGCCTGGCGGTCCAATCCCTGAGGCAGTCGGCCGCCGTGAACGACGATAGGGGAGGGCCAGCATGTGGGCTCCGACCATGATGCTGATCGCGTGGCCGGCGTTGGCCCTGAGCGTCTGCCAGGCTGCGCTGGCGCAGTGCGCCGGCAGGTCCGGGAAGCACGATCTGCTCGTGGCCGAGCGGGGCCAGACCACGGCTACGATTGCTGTTCCGGGTCAGGCGGCTGGGGGGCAGTTTGAGCGGATGGCTGCCGATGACCTGGCGAAGTACATTGCGCTCATGAGCGGCGCCAGGCCGGCGATCTCCCACGACGCAAAGGCCATCGCGGACGCACTTGCCTCGACAGAGCCCGTGTTCCTCATCGGATCGGAAGCGCTGAAGGCCGACGGCGGCCTCACGCGTCGGCTGAAGGTCGTGGCGAAGACCGACCCGCAGCTGCGCGCCGATGCAATCGTGGTTCGCCGTAGGCGCAACCGGGTGTACCTCGCAGGACTCACCGATGACGGGCACTATCATGCGGTCTCGCATCTGCTGCACCTCTGGGGGTGCCGATGGTACATGCCGACCGAGTTCGGCGAGTGCATTCCGGAGCACGCGACCCTCACGGTGGGGGCCCTCGACCATGCATATGCCTCGCCTTTCGAGCTGCGCGGCTACTGGCTGTCGTGGAACGGCAACTCAGAGGGGAGAGACGAGTTCTCGCTGCGGAACTTCATGACCAGGGGCGTTCCGACTCCAGGCAGCGGACATGCGCTGAGGCGATACACGGAGGAGCTGGTCCCGCCGGGCAAGAGCATCTTCGACATCCCCGTTGCGGAGGAGAAGACGATCACACACGTGGCCGAGAAGATCGAGGACGTGTTCAGAGACAACGGCACGGTCTCACTTGCCATGGAGGATGGCTTGTACGAATCCGATTCGCCGGCGGATGTCCGGCTCAGGGCAGGGCTCTGGGACAAGTACACGCTGAAACCGAGCATGACCGACGTATTCATGACGCTCTACAACGGCGTCTGCGAGCGACTGCTGAGGCAGTATCCCGAGAGTGCCGCCCGAATCGGTTTCCTGGCTTACAGCAACATGACGATTCCACCGCAGCAGGTGACCCGGGCGGCGAAGCCGCTCATCTGCGCGCTGGCTCCCATCGACGTCGATCCGATCCACGGCATGGACGACCCGAGATCGCCCCCGCGGCGGGAATACCGGGAGATGATGTGCCGCTGGGCGGAGGTGATGCAGGGGCGCGTGTGGATCTACGACTACGACCAGGGCATGCTGGTGTGGCGGGACATTCCGAACCCCAGCCACCAGGCCTTCCGGCAGGACGTACAGCACTACCGCAAGGCCGGCATCCTCGGCGTCTTCACGGAGAGCCGCGGCGCCATCGCCACCACGTTCCTCAATCTCCACCTCCGCGGGCAGCTCATGTGGAACCCGGATCTCGACGTCGAGGCCCATCTCGCCGAGTTCTACGAGAAGTTCTACGGCCCGGCTGCAGCGCCCATGGCGCACTACTGGAACGCGATCTTCAGGGCGTGGGAGGAGACCATCTGCACGGAGCACGAGTTCTTCGTCGCGCCTGCCGTCTACACGCCGGAGCTGATGCGGACGCTGCGCCGGGAGCTTGGCAGAGCCGAGCAGCTCGTGCGCCCGCTCGCCGCAAGGCGGCAGGCCAGCCGCAACGAGGAGCTGTGCCTGCAGCGCATGAGGTTCACGCGCCTCAGCCTCGATCTCCTCCACCAGTACATGACCATGGTCCGGGCGGCGGCCACGGACTGTCACTACGGACTGGCGCACGAGGCGGGCAAGCGGGCGCTTGAGACGCGGCTGGAGCTGGCGCAGATGAATCCCACGTTCACCACGCGCGTCATCGGGCCGGCCGAGGAACCGAAGTACGGGGGCAATCCGGCCTGGCTC
>JASFTU010000279.1:0-4465 GCA_050050635.1 Candidatus Brocadiaceae bacterium | reverse complement strand
CTTCACTCAACTCGCTCATCGGAACACTCGCAAGGTCAGAACGGGACCATGGTGACCGCCCGGGCAATCAGCCGAACGGCGACGGCCCCCATACCCACCAGACCCATGCCGCAGGCGAAGCCCGCCGCCAGGACCGGAGTGAACTCACCCCACCTTTCGCGACCAAACACCTTCGCCATGTAGTAGCGGCCAAGCATGGCGCCGACGAACTGCGGAAAGGCCATGGCCGGGTCGCCCACCACGCCCTGTATGGTGCCGTACACGAACAGCGTCGGCGCTCCTATCAGACGCAATATGGGATATAATATCAAACCGTACGCGGTCCCGGCCCCTATGAACCGCCACTTGATGGCCTTCAGGAAGAAGGCGTTCCCCGTCGTGGTGGCCGTCATCCAGAAGGCCCGGACCGTGGCGTCCCGCGGCCAGAATCGCATCGCAAAAGGGTAGTCCTCCGGTATATCGCTGATCTTGTAGAGGAACGACCAGAACAGCAGGCTCGTCACCACGGCCAGCGGCAGCAGGAAGAGCTGTGCCTTGAAGATGCTGGTGAACTTGGTGCCCGTCAGCTCCACCTCCCGGAAGTGTGCCGCGCCCTGGCCGGCGTCGCCCATCGGCACGGGAGCAAACCATATGTCCACTCCCTTGTAGCCGCTCAGAACGAAGGCGGCCTCCCGCACGTAGGGAATGCCCACGCGGTGTCCGGTCAGCCCGTTCAACCGCGCGCTGACGTAGGACATGATGGGGGTATAGACGAACCCGAACCCCAGCAGTATCCAGATGGGGAACTTGGGCACCAGCAGGTGGCAGACCAGGATCATCCAGGCCGTCTTGGTGAAGTAGAAGAGGATCGCCACGGCCACCGGCACGTCGCCTCGGCCCTTCACCGGCGCAAGGAGGCCGGCCCCGGTGGCCTTGCCCTCCCGCGTGACCCGGATGGCCCGGCTGATGGCCGTGTAGAAACCCAGCGCCGCGACCGCCAGCGCGGTCCCTATCTTGAAGCTCAGCCAGAAATCGAACTGGTTGGCCAGGGTCGTCTCGATGTAGTCCATCCCCGGGTCCCACATCTCCAGGACGCCGACGTGGTAGAGGACCGGGTTCAGGATCAGCCGGCCGAGCACGCCCGCAACGAACCGCCCCATCACCACCCAGAAGGGCAGCACGAAGCCCCACAGCACGCCGCCGAGGTTGGTGCTGATGGCCAGCGGCACGGCCCGAAACAGGGGCACCGTCTGAAGCTGCTTGGTGAAGTCGTAGAAGGGGACCTGGATCAGGTACAGTTCTCGCCGGAGGAACACGCCGGACAGAACGGGTACGCCGACGTAGATCAGGCCGAACGCGACGCCTATGGTGCTGCCCACCGAGAAGCACCGCCACCGCCAGGTCTCCTCATCGCTCTCGGCCAGAGCCGTTACGCCCTTGGCCCGGATCGGCGCCAGGGGAAAGGGGAGCTTCTCGACGTCGCTGGTCAGGCGGAACAGGGCGTAGCCGAGGCTGAAGAAGCTGAGCCGGCGCCACAGGATGAGGAACCCCATCAGCGCCAGGTAAGGCCACCAGTCGGGGTGGAGCAGGCTGCGGACGGCGTAGGCTTCACTGCCGGGCGGAGGGGCGCGCCAGAAGGGGATCTGGCTGGCGATCTCGAACTGCGCCGCCGCATCGCTGCGCACGAAATACTGCATCCAGATGAACGTCATCCCCTGGCGCATCACGGCCGCCCCCAGGATGCCCCAGGTGACGCTCCAGATGACGAACATCTCCTGGCGGGTCAGCGTCGTGCGACAACGCTTGGCGATCTCCAGGAAGATGATCAGCGTGACCCAGACCGCCGGAGTGCCCAGCTCCTGGCCCAGCATCAGCCACATGAACATGGAGCCGGGCATGACCACGAACGCGACGAACAGGCCGGCCAGAACCGCCTTTATCCCGAACCCGTCCGCGAACTCGGTGGGCTCTCCCTGCTCCTCGCGGATTCGTAGGTAGTCTTCCTCTTCACCCATTCCTCAAACCGTTCTCGCTCGCCTGCTCGCAGGAGCCGGGAGTGCAGGGCTGCTCGTGTATCACGCCACCGGCGCCGTCGCTCTTCTCTCCAGGAGCTCCTCACCCTCCCTGGTCAATCGCCTCTTGGCCTCGGGCGTCACCAGCCGCCAGATCAGCAGTTGCTTGCGCAGGTCCTTCAGGAAGCCCAAGTTCATCCGATGCCACGTCTGGAACTCGCCGCTCTTCCGGGTGATGGTGAAGAACAGATAGGTGATGTCGCCCTCCTCCGGGTCCGGAATGGAGGCTATCTTTACCCGCTGGCTCACACCCATGTCAAGGGGGGCGACCCAGACGTCGGACTCCAGGCAGATCACCTCCCGCCCTTCCTCCACGTCGCTGTAGAACTCGATGTTGTCCGCTGTGAAGCTGCCGACGGCGTCCTCGTCGTTGCTCTCGAAGTACTCCCGCAGGTAGGACATGACGCCGAGGGCTTCCTTGGAGCTGACCGTGAAGGGGAACCAGATCTCCCACACGTCGCTGGTGGGCTTGGGGATGGTCATCCTTCGGGTCTCGTCGGGCACGCTCAGTTTGCCCGCCATTCGGGCCGGGTACGCCGTCGAGGCCAGGACGACCACGACGACCAGCAGCGCCGACCAGACGGCGCTGACGCTGGAGTAGTTCAGCGACATCCCTTCCATCAGGAAAGGAAGCTGGACCAGCACCTTGCTTATGATCTGGCCGAAGATGTAGCCGACCATGGCCCCCATCACGGCGAACACACTGCTCTCGGCAAAGAACAGGGCACCGATGTGCATCGGGGCCAGCCCCACCGAAGCGTAGGTCTTGATCTCGGCCATCCGCTCATACACCGCGCCCAGCATGGTATTGAAGACGATGAGCGCGGCGATGATGATCGGCACCACTAGGCCCTTGAGGCCGCCCATGGCCAGCCGACTCCGCGTGGCGACCCGGTGAACGTAGGGCGTGCCGGTGGGTGTGTCGCTGTAGCCGGCATAGAGGGCCAGGTTGACGCGGCTGAGCAGCTTCTCCAGCACCTGCCGGAACGGCTGGAGCGCCCGGGCCGTCTGCGAGGCCATGCCCGGCCCGGCCGCGATGGAACGGATCGTCCCTCCCAACCGCAGGTTCAGCTCGTTGGGGATGAACAGCACCCGGTCCGGTTCCATGTGGATGTACTGCTCCTCCTCCTCCTGCTTGGCCGACTTCTTGTGGACGAAGGTCTCCACGTCCATCTCGCCCGTGGCCGTCAGGGCCAGGCCGCCCCCGGCCTGCCCGGCCGCACCGGCCCCGCCCTGCTTGAACTGCTGGGCCACGAAGTCCACGGGCGTGACCTCCTCCCCGTCCATGTCCTCGTACTTGAACAGCTCGTCGCTCTTGAAGACGCCGACCACGCGGAGGTCCCTTCCGAGCACGGACACCCGGGTCTTGCCGATCTCGTTGGCTTCGATGCGCAGGCTCTCCCTCATCCGGCTCGGCAGAATGCAGACGAACGGCCAGTCCTCCATGGAGGGATCGAACCACTCGCGCTCCAGGTACTTCTCGTCATTGACGTGCGAGAAGTACTTCTCATCCGGGCTGAGGCCGAGTATGGCATTGGCCACCGCTTTGCCCCGCCTCTGGTCGGCGCGGGTGATCTCCAGCTGCAGCTCTTCGGACTTCTTGCGGTTCACGAACCAGCTGCGCGGCGCCGCCCGCATGCCCTGAACCTCAAAGAAGTTCAGCATGTCGTAGGCGACGAACTCCGACAGGGGGCCCCAGGCAAGCCCGCGTAGCAGCACGCCCTCGTAGGGGGCCTCGCGCGCGGACGTGTACTCGAGCATCCGTGCCGGCATGGTCTCGAAGCTGGTGAAAGACAGGATGGTGAAGGTGAGCAGGATGAGCGTCACGGCCGTCAGCCCCGTCCGCACCTTCCTCTTGCGCATGTTCGAGATGCCCAGCACGAAGGCCGCCATGGTGGCACTGGCCCGGGCGACATCGGCGCGATGGATCATGTCCACTTTCTGGCGGATGCTTTCCATCACGATGCTGAACTTCCCGAGCAGGTACCAGATGGTCCCCACCGCCGCCACCAGCATGAAGAAGCCGTCCAGGATCACGATGGGCGTCTGGGAAAGCTGGAAGGCCGGGTGCACGAGGCGCAGCACGAGGTAGGAGAGCACGAACAGCACCGCGATCGCACCCAGCTTCTTGCGGATGTCCACGAAGTTGATCAGCAGCCGCTCGGCGAACAGAACGAAGGGCAGAAGGAGTGCGAAGTAGAAGATCACGCCCTTCACCACGTCCGTGGCCGTGTCGCGCACGTTGGGGTAAACACGGTTCTCCAGCCCCCACGCCATCGAGCCGTGATAGTAGAACTCGTCATAGCGCAGCTCGCTCAGTGACCGCTCGGCTGCCGCAATGTGGGTGGAGGCCTGTTCGAACAGATCCCAGACGGGTCTCTTGGAGATGCCGCTGCGCTTCAGCCGCTGCAGGC
>JASFTU010000278.1:0-4467 GCA_050050635.1 Candidatus Brocadiaceae bacterium | reverse complement strand
GCGAAGAGCTGCTTGGCTACCTGGCGACGTTCGAGGGGCAGGTCGCGGGGCACGGCGTGGAGACGGTCAACTTCGGCATGGTCGACGATGCCGCGGCCGCCTACGACCTCCTGCCCCGCCTGCGGTCGTCGCCGATCGATCTGCTGTTCTGCGACATGCTCACCTACGCGACCAGCTCCACCTGGGGTATCGTCTGCCGGGAGGCGGACGTGCCCGTCGTCCTGGTGGCTCTTCAGCCGGACCGGGCTCTCGACTACGAGCGCACCTCGACCTACAGGCAACTGGTCAACGATCCGATCTGCGCATGCCCCGAATTCGTGGGGGTCGCCGAGCGGATGGGCAGAGACATTCCCCCCGTGGTGATCGGCGCTCTGCATGACGACCCGCAGGCACAGGAGGAGGTCGCCATGTGGTGCCGGGTTGCGCGCGTGCTGCACGACCTGAAGGGCGCGCGCATCGGCCAGATGGGCCACGTGCTGGAGTCCATGCTGGACATGCACACCGATCCGACCATGTTCACGGCGCACTTCGGCCTGCACGTCGTGCAGACCGAGCCCGACGACGTGATGCGCCACTACAGAGAGGTCGGCGAAGGGGACATCGAGCGCCGCAGGGAGCGGATCCTGGAGTTCTTCGTCACTCCCGACCCGGGGTCGGACCCCATCACGCGCAGGCTGACCGACGAGGACCTCGCCGTCGCCGCTCGGGCCGCGGAGGCGCTGGAGCGGTTCATTGAGGAGAAAGACCTCGACGGACTTGCCTACTACTACGAGGCGGAGGAGGGGTCGGAGATGCGGCGGTTGGTGACGAACTTCATCGTCGGCAACTCGATGCTCACGGCGGCGGGCTTCCCCATGTGCGGCGAGATGGACCTGAAGACCTGCGTCGCGATGCTCATCATGGACAGGCTGGAGATCGGCGGCAGCTTCGCCGAGTTCCATCCCATAGACTTCGATGAGGGTTTCATCCTCGTGGGTCACGACGGGCCCCACCACCTGAACGTGGCGGAGGGCAAGCCGGTGCTGCGGAGCCTCACCACCTACCACGGCAAGCCCGGCAGCGGGGCGTCGGTCGAGTTCAAGCTCAAAGAGGGCCCGATCACCATGCTGAGCATCGGGCAGACCTTTGAGGGCCGCTTCAAGTTCGTGGTGGCCGAGGGCGAGAGCGTCCGCGGTCCCATTCCGCCGACGGGGAACACCAACACGCGGGGCTACTTCAAGCCGGATCCGGTCACGTTCCTCAAACGCTGGCTGGCCGAAGGACCGACGCACCATTTCGCCCTCGGAATCGGGCATCACGCCGAAGACATACGCGAGGTGGCTCGGGTGCTGGGCATAGAGTGCGCGATCGTCTCCAAGGAGGGATGAGAACGGGCCGCAGCGCCCCGCCGCTTGAAACGCGCCCGGCGGCGGGGTAACCTGACATTTCGGCTGAGTCGAGAGTGTTCCCGCCTTCCTCGCCCCTATGGAGCAGTTATTGGTGGCTGACGCTCTGACGTACAAGATCATCAAGTCCCACCTGGTGGCGGGAGAACCGACGCCGGGCGAGACGGTGGCGCTGCGCATTGACCAGACGCTTACCCAGGACGCCACCGGCACCGCCGCGTACCTGCAGCTCGAGGCCATGGGTATTGACCGCGTGAAGACGGAACTCTCGGTCAGCTACGTGGACCACAACACGCTTCAGACAGGCCCGGAGAACGCGGACGACCACCGCTACCTCCAGTCCGTCGCCGCCCGCTACGGGATAGTTTTCAGCCGGCCCGGCAACGGCATCTGCCATCAGGTGCACCTGGAGCGCTTCGGCGTTCCCGGGAGGACGCTCCTTGGAAGCGACAGTCACACGCCGACCTGCGGCGGGCTGGGAATGCTCGCCATCGGCGCGGGGGGGCAGGACGTGGCCTGCGCGATGGCCGGGATGCCGTTCTCCCTGACGTCGCCGGTGGTCGTGAAGGTGCAATTGACCGGGGAGCTTTTGCCGTGGGTCAGCGCCAAAGACGTCATCCTGGAGATGCTCCGCCGTCTGGGTGTCGAGGGAGGGGTGGGGAAAGTGTTCGAGTACGCCGGGCCGGGCGTGAAGATGCTCTCCGTTCCCGAGCGGGCCACCATCACCAACATGGGCACCGAGCTGGGCGCCACCAGCAGCATCTTCCCCTCGGACGGGGCGACCGAGAGGTGGCTGAGGGCGCAGGGGCGTGCTGGGGACTACCGCCCGCTGGCGGCTGATCCGGATGCCGAATACGATGCCGTGATTGAGATCGACCTCGGATCGGTTGAACCGCTGATCGCGCGGCCGCACAGCCCGGGCGATGTGGTGCCGGTGGCCGAGCTGGCCGGACTGGAGGTGGACCAGGTGTGCATCGGGAGCTGCACCAATTCCTCCTATGAGGACCTTGCGCTCACGGCGGCGTTGCTGTCGGAGGGGGCCGTGCATCCCGACGTGAGCCTGACGATATCCCCCGGCTCCCGGCAGGTGCTGGAGATGATCGGCCGCAACGGCGCGATTGCTGCCATGGTCGGGGCCGGCGCCAGGATGCTGGAGGTCGCGTGCGGCCCCTGCATCGGCATGGGGCAGGCTCCGCCCAGCGGAGGCGTGACGCTGCGAACCTTCAACCGCAACTTCGAGGGACGCACGGGGACGCCGGATGCTCTCTGCTACCTGTGCAGCCCCGCAACGGCCGTGGCGGCTGCCGTTACGGGCCGTGTCACGGATCCGCGCGAACTCGCCGATGCCCCACCGAGGGTCAGGATGCCCGAGCGCTTCATGGTTGACGACGCCGGGGTCGTCTATCCACCCGAGGATGGCTCGGAGGTGGAGGTGATGCGGGGCCCGAACATCAAGCCGATACCGCGGCGCGAGGCGTTGCCCGATGCGCTGGAGGGGGAGGTCCTGCTCAAGCTCGGGGACAACGTAACCACCGACCACATCATGCCGGCCGGGAGCAAGATACTGCCGCTCCGCTCCAACATCCCCGCCCTCAGCGAGCACGTCTTCGAAGGGGTGGACGCCGGCTTCGCCCGGCGGGCGAAGGAGAAGGGCGGAGGGTTCGTCGTTGCGGGCGAGAACTACGGCCAGGGCTCCAGCCGCGAGCACGCGGCGCTTGCCCCCATGTACCTGGGCCTGAAGGCCGTCATCGCGAAGAGCTTCGCCCGCATCCACAAGGCGAACCTGGTCAACTTCGGCATACTGCCGCTTGTGTTCGAGGCCGTTGCGGACTACGACAGGGTCTCGCAGGGCGACGTGCTGGCCGTCCCCGGTGCGCGCCAGGGCGTGGAGACGGGTACCCTGATGGTGAGGGACCGGGCGACGGGCCTTGAGTTCCGCGTCCGCACGGAGCTGAGCGAGAGGGAAAGGGAAATACTGCTGGTCGGGGGCCGTCTGAACCTGATCCGACAAAGCGACTGATCGGAACCAATTCTGCCGATGAGAGTGTGAATGAGTGCGAAGCCGACCAGGAAACCGCAGGTTCCGCCGGAGGGTGAGGTCATCGAGTATTCGGATGGGGACCTGCGAGTGCCGGACTGCCCGGTTGTCCCGTTCATTGAGGGAGACGGCATCGGCCCGGACATCTGGCGTGCCACCCGCGTCGTGACGGACGCGGCAATTGAGAAAGCCTACGGCGACGAGCGCCGGATCAAATGGGTCCAGATCTACGCCGGCGATAAGTCTGTGGAGCTCTTCAACGAATGGATACCGGAGGAGACGTTCGAGGCGATCGGTCGCTTCCGGGTGGCCATCAAAGGGCCGTTGACTACGCCGGTGGGCGGCGGCTTCCGCAGCGCCAACGTGACCCTCCGGCAGACTCTCGACCTCTACGCCTGCGTCCGGCCCGTCTTCTGGGTGCCGGGAGTGCCGTGCCCCGTCAAGGAGCCCGAGAGGCTGGACGTCATCGTGTTCCGCGAGAACACCGAGGACGTCTACGCGGGAATCGAGTTCGAGTCGGGCACGCCGGAGGCGGAGAAGCTGTCCGCGTTCCTGGCCGAAGAGCTGGACGCCCCCGTCCGCGAAGGCTCCGGGATCGGCATCAAGCCCATCAGCCGTTTCGGCACTCAGCGCCTCGTGCGGATGGCGGTCGAGTACGCCCTTCAGTACGGTCGCGACAGCGTGACCCTGATGCACAAGGGCAACATCATGAAATACACGGAGGGGGCATTCAAAGAGTGGGGCTACCAGGTCGCGGCCGAGGAATATCCGGAGTTCACGGTCACGGAGCGCGACCTGTGGGACAACTACGATGGCGTCCGGCCGGACGGGACGATCCTGATCAAGGATCGCATTGCCGACGCCATGTTCCAGCAGGTGCTCCTCAGGCCCGACGAATACGACCTGATCGTTACGCCCAATCTGAACGGTGACTACATCTCCGATGCCCTCGCCGCGCAGGTGGGGGGGATCGGTATCGCGCCCGGGGCCAACATCGGGGATGGGATTGCGCTGTTCGAGGCCACGCACGGAACGGCGCCGAAG
>JASFTU010000277.1:0-4467 GCA_050050635.1 Candidatus Brocadiaceae bacterium | reverse complement strand
CGTCTCATCGCGGTAGAGGTTCACGTGACGCTTCGGGCTGAGCCGGATGCCGACGACCACTGCCGCAACGAAGCCGAGGACCAGTCCTGCCAGTCCCAGGGTTACAGTCACGGTGTCGCTGGACGCGAGCGCCCCCAGCAGGATTGCCCCTGCCAGGACGACCAGCCAGACGACGGCTGCCACGCCTGCCGCCAGGAACCTCTTCAGGTGGTGGTAGGGGCGTTCCACGTACAGGACAGGCTCCCCGGCCTCGTCATGCACGAAGTACTTCTGAGCCTTGACTGCCATGTGTTTCTGACGGAGCAGAAACTTGTCCCGGTCCAAGACCGGGTCCGGCTCCAGATCCTCCGGTGCGGACTCCGGCACCTCCAGGGTACTGCCACACCTGCAGCATTCGACGTTGCGGACATTGAGGCCATCACCCAGTTCATGCACCTGGCCGCAGTCGCACAGCAGATAGGGCGGCATGGATATCCTCCCCTGGAATGCATAGGAGCGTCGGGTGCCTCTCCGGACAAGTCTCTTCCCTCGGCAAAATTGTCGACGGTGGCGGGCGGTTGTCAACGGCCGAGCCGGGGGGCTTCGTCCGGGCGGGGAGGGGTGTTCCGGGTCGGCGGCCCGGCCGGGACAGGTCAGTCCACCAGCTTGCAGGCGCCGCAGTGGACGCAGCCGCTGGTGCGGCAGTCCGGGGTGAGTTCTCCGCGGAAGGCGCGGGCGCGCTCCTCGAGGAGGAATTCCCTGTCAAGGCCGAAGTCAATGTGGTCCCAGGGCAGCACCTCTTCGGGGTCCCGGGCCCGCCGGGCGTAGAAGTCCATCGAGAGCCCTTCCTCCCGGAACGCTCGCTGCCAGCGCTCGAAGGAGAAGTGCTCGCGCCACGCGTCGAACTGCCCGCCGTCCCGATGCACGCGCAGAAGCACGCGGCCCAGGCGGCGGTCACCGCGGGCCAGGCACGCCTCCAGCAGGCTACACTCGGGGTCGTGGAACTTGTAGCGTACGCTGCGCAGCCGCGCCGCCTCCAGCATGAGGTCCCTCTTGGCGGTCAGTTCCTCCAGCGACGCCATCGGCTCCCACTGGAACGGGGTGTGCGGCTTGGGGACGAACGGCGCGATGCTCACGTTGACCCGGCCCGGCCCGCCGGAGACCTCGCGCCGGGCCTCGCTGACCCGTTCGCTCAGTTCCACGATCCCTCTCACGTCCTCTTCGGTCTCGGTGGGCAGGCCGACCATGAAGTAGAGCTTGATGCGGTTCCACCCCTCCCGGTAGGCTTCCCGCGCGCCTTCGAGTAGCTCCGCCTCCGTTACGTCCTTGTTGATGATCCGGCGCAGCCGCCGGGAGGCCGCCTCGGGCGCGACGGTCAGTCCCGACTTGCGCACCCGGGCGAGCACCTCCGGGAGCAGGGCGAGATGGTCGTCCACGCGCAGGCTGGAGACCGAGACGCTGACGTCGCGCGGCTCGGTGAAGGCGCTGATCTTCTCGAGCAGCTCGGGGAAGTCCGGATAGTCGCTCGAAGAAAGTGAGGCCAGCGCGATCTCGTTGTAGCCCGTCTTCCTGTAGGCCTCCTCGGCCATCTCGCGCAGTTCCTCGACCGGTCGAGGGCGCACCGGACGGCGGACCATACCGGCTTGGCAGAAACGGCAGCCGCGCGTGCACCCGCGCATGATCTCCAGGGTGATTCTGTCGTGCACCGTCTCGACCATCGGCACGATGAGGTCCGTGGGGAACCGCGCCATTTCCAGGTCGGGTACTTTGCGCGCCCGGGCTCTCTCGGGAAGGCCCTCCTCGGTCGGCCGGACGGCTTCCAGGGCGCCGTCCGATTCGTACGTCGGCTCGTAGCAGGCCGGGGCGTAGGCGCCGGACACGCTCCGGGCGGCTTCCAGGATCAGGCTCTGCCGATCGCTGCCGGCCCGTCGGCCTTCCCTGAGAAACTCGGCGAACTCCACGATGACCTCCTCACCGTCCCCCGGGAAAAACAGGTCGATGAAGTCGGCCATCGGCTCCGGCGACGCGGCGCCCGGCCCACCGGCGATGACGATCGGGTCGTGTGGTCCGCGTTCGGCGCTCAGCAGCGGCACGTCGGCAAGCGACAGCATGGCCAGCACGTTGGTGTAGAGCAGCTCGTACTGGAGGCTGAAGCCGATCACGTCGAACCCGCGCACCGGGCGGAAGCTCTCCAGGGCGTAGAGCGGGATGCCGTGCTCGCGCATGGCTTCCTGCATGTCGGGCCAGACGGCGTAGGCGCGCTCGGCGGCCGCCCAGTCCAGGTCGTTGATGATGGCGTAGAGTATCTGGTAGCCGAGATGCGACATCCCCACGTCGTAGACGTCGGGGAACAGGAGGGCGAACGAGACCTCGACGTCGGCCGGGTCCTTCCGGACGGCATTCTTCTCGCCTCCGACGTAGCGCCCCGGCGTCCGCACGCCGGATAGGATCCTGCGTTGGAGGATGCGATGGATCTGGTCGGGCTCTGTGATGCGGGGTTTCATTGGGAGCGGGAGCCCATGGCGGAGGAAACGGAGCCGGAATGGTCAGCGAACCTCAAGTGTATCACAGGCATCGGTGGCCTTCCACCGCCGGCATTTTCAGCCTTGCAGGCCGGGGCGTCGGGCCGGTACAATGCTCCTACTTCGGGAGGTGTGTATGGCCAGGGCAACAGTTCCCAAGAACACGGTCAAGATGCGGTGTGTCTGCGGGGAGGAACTCCTCTTCGACGCCAACCTGCTGGGGCGGATCGTCCCCTGTCCGCACTGCGGCAGGTATCTGAGGCCGGCCCTCCATTTCCTCCTGGTGGACACGTCACTGGCGCCCAACCTGACCGTGCAGTGCTCGTGCGGCCACTTCGTGGTGGAGGAGCCCGAGCGTGCGGGCAAGCGCGCCCGGTGCCCGGTCTGCAAGAAGCACATGATCATGCCTCAGCCGGTCGTGAAGTTCGACTCACCCGGTTGCGTGAAGGTGCCGCGCAAGGTGCTGGAGAAGCAGCTCAGGAGAGTGCAGCGACGCCGAGAGCGCGCTCCCAAGGAGATGACCAGGCTCGAAAGCGCCGCCCACGCCGGGCGGATCAGCCTCAGGCCGGGCGAGCACATATGCGTGAACATGGAGTGCGGTGCGCTGCTGAAGGCCGGCGCCAACGTATGTCCCCGGTGCGGGACCAACCGACTGACCGGACAGCGCTACGAAGGCGTAGGTCCTGCCGGCGACCCCGAAGGCGAGTGGAGAGAAGTCTGATCCCCCCTCTCTGCGGATGCCGACCGTATACACGGTGCCTGTCAGGTTCCATCTGTCACCGGAGGTGTCAGCGTGACCCTCGCAGTCGCCCTGGGTGGCGGGGAATGGCGACGTTTCTCCCTGCCCCACCCGTTCTGCGTCGTCGGTGAGGAGCAGTACCTTCTCGGAGCGGGGAGCATATGGCTGGCCGCGGACCTGCGGCTCGAGGTCGAGGTGAGAGAAGCGCAGGAGGGACTCTCTGTCCACTTCGGCGGCAGCGGCATCGATGAGTTCGAGGAGTCGTTGCTGGAGGAGGCCTCCGCGCGGTGGGAGCGCGTGGTCGCCGGGCAGGCCGTGCCCCAGATACCCGCTCTGCAGCGGGCGGCCGTCCACCTGTATTTCGAGAAGCGCGTGGAGGTCTGCCCACCCGAGCTGCTGGCTGCCTCGCCGGTAGTCGCCGCGGCGCTGACGGTGGCCGCCCTGACCGGCAGCGACAGGATAGGGGCGATGACCGAGCCCCAGGTGGCCGAGCTGGCCTGTCGGGCACTGCAGGAGGTGCGTGCTCCGGAGGAGGACCCCCGCCGGTTCAGGGGGCCCACGCTGATGAGCCTCTACGGGGGAGCCGCGTGCGTCGGCGCGGGCGAGGAGCGCCTGAACGTCCAGCAGCTTCTGCCGCCGGAGTCCTTCCTGCTTGTGCTGCAACCGGGGCTCGGCGGGAGCGCCAAGGGAGCGCATTACGACCAGGAGGTCCGGTCGGCGCTGGAGGCGGCTCTTGCGGCCGGCAAAGAGGAGTTCGCCCGGGGCGACGAGGGCTTCAGCCGGGTGTTCGAGATGGCCGGAGACGCCCTCAACGAGCACCAGATGACCATGCTCTACGGCCTGCTCCGCGTGCGACAGATGACCGACGCCTACCTGGAGTTTCTCGGGGAGCCCGTCGTGGACAACGATCGCCTGGCGGAGATCTGCGACGAGGAGAGCGCCATCCTCGAGGACTACTTCGATTTCCCGGCTGAGGCGTTGGAGGTGGTCCGCAGCGCCGCCGTGCGGGCCGGAGCGCTGGGCTCGAAGCTCACCTGGGCCTTCGGCGGATACCCCGCGGCTCTGATTCTGGCGCCCGGCCGGCGGAGGGAAGTGCAGCAGGTCCTGTCGCGCGACTTCCCGGAGACGCACTTCGTCTGCGTGGACATGGATCCGGCCGGGCTCAGGTGGGGTGGCCCCGGGCCGGCCGAGGATGAGTGGTAGGAGCTCCTGCGCCCGGAGGTGTTG
>JASFTU010000276.1:0-4470 GCA_050050635.1 Candidatus Brocadiaceae bacterium | reverse complement strand
AAGAGGGCCAAGGGGTGCGCAAGCTGGTCGAAGACAGAGAAGGCAACCGGGTTCCCGTTATGGTGATCTCGTGGCGTTGTTCGCATTGCCGGGGCGAAGTACAACGCCCGGCGGCGGTATGCCCTCACTGCGGCAGCCGCTTGACCTGGCCCGAGATCCAGGCAGGATAGGAGCGAGTAACGGGGGATGGAGGGAACGTATCGAGAGGGGGCGCGGGCGGACTGCGCAGTGAGCAGCAAGGTTCAAGCGCGCGGCTTGGTGACAGCGATAGTGTTCTGCTGGGTCTGCCTCGGGATCTCGCTCCTCCTCGAGCCAGCCGCGCGGCTCGGGTCCGGTCGGGGCACGTCGGGTGGGCGACTATCGAGAGCCGTCGGTGTAGAAGACCGATTGCCCCTCCAGGCAGGACCATTCGGCCTCCGAGAATATGTCCCGAATCTCGCCCACTGTTCGTCCCCGGGCTTCTTCGGTCTTCTCCTCGGTGTCGCGGGGGTTACCGCCCGCTTCGGCCCACATGAGGTTGGCGCCGACGCTCGCGCCGAGGATGGTGGGCTCGTGCGTGCAGTTCCCCTTGATGGACAGCGGCAGTACGAGCCGCACCACGGCCAGGATGTGCGCCATGCGTGCCTCACTGACCGTGCCCAGGTCGCCCAGGCGCGTGCCGGGTATGGGTATGCGGCGCGCCGCGCCGCTGTAGCCGGGCTCCGCGTCTCGTGTGATCAGCAGCTTCTCCACGAGTTCCGCGGTGGTGTGCTCGGGCCCCACCG
This sequence comes from Candidatus Brocadiaceae bacterium, assembly GCA_050050635.1. Taxonomy (GTDB): domain Bacteria; phylum Planctomycetota; class Brocadiia; order SM23-32; family SM23-32; genus JASFTU01. The sequence continues at coordinate 3,706 of JASFTU010000276.1, read as the reverse complement.
GTTCCAGGCACGTCCCCAGCGTGAGTCCGACCTCACGGGCCGCCCGGAACGTCTTCAGGCGGCGCTCCACCGGTATCGTGGTGTCCCGTCCCTCTCCGAGCCGGACGGCATGGTAGATGCCGCTGAACCCGGCCTGCACCAATTCCCTGCCCTCGGGCTTGTCGAAGTCGCCCGTGTTCGCGACCAGAACGGTGTCCGGCCGGAGGGACCGGCGCACCTCCGCCCCGATCTCCAGGAAACGCGTGAAGGAGAAATCGCCCGTGGCCATCAGCAGGACGGCGTTGGCGCCCTCCGCTTCGAACTGCCCGCAGATGTCCACGATGTATTCGAGCGGCAGCTCCTTTGACTCGTGGAAGACCTCGTTCTGGCGCGCAAAGGAGCAGAACGCGCAGTTCCGGGGGCATGGGGCGACGTTCACGGACGTCTGAGCGTGGATCTCCGCTCTCCCCGCGCAGGCGCGCTCCGAGAGCCGCCGTGCAGCCGCCCGGAGCATGGCGGACCCATCCGAGAAGATCGGAATCTCGAAGAGCCTCGCCACCCGGCCCGGCTCACTCACCGGCCGACCCGACAGCGCCCCCTCAATGGCTTCTCTGACCAGCGAACGGCAGTCTTTACCTACCGTAGTGCTCATGGGTGCCCCCCTGTTCTGAGCCCCGGAAGCAGCACGGAGCCGCGATCAAACCCCGGCGCGTAGGCTACTGCAGCCGGGGGCCCGGCGCAAGGGGCTCCGGCCGGTTCCGGACGGGCGGTTGAGCGGGATTCTGGCTTGTGGTACCGTCCCATCACGGGGCGCATCCGCGTAGCTCCCCCGTCCGGCGGCGGACGGGGCCGTGGGGCGTCGGGAGGTCAGCGGAGGAGAACCGATGGGCGAGGACCCTGGTGTTCCGAGCGAACTGCGGACGGCGCGGAAGGTGCGTGCGGAGACGACCGGGCTGGAGCGTGACCCGTCCGTGGAGCGGCATGATCCCTCGAACGTCATCCGCCACGGGGGCCGCTACCACTTCTGGTTCACCGAGCACCCCGCCGCAACCAGCGGTTTCCGGGAGGGGTACATCCGGCGGGCCACCTCCGAGGACGGGACCCACTGGACGCTTCACGGCACGGCCTACGCGGGCGGCAGGGCCGGCGAATGGGACGAACAGACGGCCCTGACCAGCTATGTCGTGCCGCAGCGGGGGCGCTTCTACATGTTCTACACCGGCGTGCCCGCCGAGTTCGAAGATCACCAGACCGACCGCCGGGGGATCGGCTACGTCGTGGCGAACAGCGTCGACGGACCGTGGCGCAAGGAGGCCAATGAGCCGCTCCTGTGGCCGGGTGAAGACGGGGCGTGGGACGAGCTGTGCTGCGACGATGCCAACCTCATCTATCGCGAGCGCAGATGGTGGCTCTACTACAAGGGCCGCAGGAAGGGGGATGACCCCAACGACTCGCGTATCGGCGTGGCCTTCGCCGACGAACTGACCGGCCCCTACGAGGAATATCCCCATAACCCGGTCTTCATCGGTCACGCCCTGACGGCGTGGGTCCACCGGCAGGGGGTGGCGGCCATCGGGGGCGGGAACCAGCCGGACCTGCTGTGGTCCCCCGACGGCCTGAACTTCCAACCGGTCGTCGAGTTCCCCAATCAGTCGACGGGCCTGTACTGCCCGGAGAACTTCGGGAACGGAGTCAACACGCGGGGCGTCGAATGGGGCATCGACGTGGACTGGTCGGACCCGCCCCGCTACCTCTATCGGTTCAACTGCAACCTGCGATTGGTGGGGACCTGAAGGACATCGGCCGGCCTGGCACCACGCGACAGAAACCCGGATCCATTGGGTCATAGAAATGCTGCACAGGCGATTGGCGTGAAGGAGGCAGACGGCATGTCCCAACGCATGTTCGCGCTTGTATTGCTGATTGTGAGTGGCGCCGCGCTCGCCGCGCCCGCCCCGGTGGTGGACCGCGTCCGCTTCTTCCCCCGGCCTGAACACGCCCGGCAGATGGTGGGTGGGCGCTTCCTGGGCTCCAACAGCGGCCACACCGTCGGTTTCGTGGAGCTGGCCGTTATAGACGAGGCCCCGGCCGAGGGCGCCTGGACGGAGCTGTCGCTGCCGGGCGAGAGGCCGTATCGCTACGTCAAGTACGAGGGGCCGGAGGGCTCCCACGGCGCCGTGGCGGAGATCGAGTTCTACGCCGGGGACGAGGCATCGACGGGCCGTCCGTTCGGCGTGGCCGGCGCGCGCGAGAAGGGCTGCACCTACCAGAAGGCGCTCGACGGCGACACCAGCACTTACTTCGACGCGTTCCTGGCCGACGGGGCCTACGTGGGCCTGGACCTCGGCACGGAGGAGAACGTCAGCTCCGCGCCGGTGCTGGATCCGCCGCCCGGCCGGTACGCGGAGCCGATCCGGTTAGCCATCCGTGCGCCTGACCCGGACGCCGAGATCCTCTACACGACCGACGGCACCGTGCCCACGCGGAGGAAGGCCCGCCGCTACGGCGGACCGCTGATGCTGCGGGACGGCTCGACGATCGTGACGGCGATCGCGCTGGTGCCGGCCCGGTTCCCCGGAAAGGCGGTCAGCGGCGCCTACACGGTCGGCCCGGCTGAGCCCCCGGAGGGCCTGGTGACGTTCAGCACGGGCAACAGCCTGAGCGACACCTTCAACGGCTGGTTGGAGCCGGTGGCCCGCAGCGCCGGCTACGACCACGAGGCCCACCGCTTCAGCGTACCCGGGGCTCCCACCGACTGGCTGTGGAACCACCCGGGGAAGGGCTTCGGCCACGCGAACTACCCGAGCGCCTTCGCCAGGCTGGCGCCGATCGACATCCTGATCACCCAGCCATTCCACGGTCACGGACGTTCCATCGAGAACGAGGCGGAGCACTCGGGCAACTTCTACATGCTCGCCCGGCAGGCGAGCCCCAACATCCAGCTCTACCTCTACCAGCAATGGCCCGGGCGCGACTTCCAGGACGGCTGGGCCCAACTGAAGCGCCCCTACATGAAGCCGGTTGCCGAGGCACGCAGCCTCCAGCCGGCAAGCACCTGGGAGGAAGGGGTCGCGAACCACCTGGCCTACTTCGAGGCACTGCGGGAGAAGATGGACGCCGAGTATCCCGGGCCGCCCGTGCGCATCGTGCCCACCGGCCTTGCCCTGGCCAACCTCAAGCGCGAACTGGAGGCGGGCCGCATCCCCGGGTTGCCGCGCGACCGCTTCTTCGAGCTGCACTACGGTGAGAGCGACAGGGGCCCCGGCTGGAACATCCACATGATCGAGAAGGGGCGCTACTTCGTCTCCCTTGTGCTCTACTGCTGCTTCTACGGGGAGCCGGCCGATCGGGTCAGCCTGCCGAAGGAGACCACGACCCTCACCCCCGAGCAGGACCGCGTCTACAAGCGCGTCGCGTGGGAAACGGTGCGGGACTACCGGTGGTCCGGTGTATCCGACCCGGCGCCGTAGAGCGGGGGCTCTACACCACCTTGAAGTCGGCGGACGCCGGCTCGGGCGCACCAAGCTGTTCTCCCCGCGCCCCGGGCGAGCAGCCTCCCACCGTGACGGTGAACGCGCCCGGTTCCAGGACGGATTCCCCCTCCTCGTTCACCAGCTCCATCATCTCCGGAGTGATCCGGAACTCGACGGTTGCCGATTCTCCCGCTGCAAGGCTCACGCGCCTGAAAGCCTTCAGGGCGCAGCGGGGGACCTCGACCGACGCCTCC